>JAXJRF010000166.1:0-1528 GCA_036310765.1 Frisingicoccus sp. | reverse complement strand
TATCGTGCGATCAAGGCGGACAAGTTGAGTTCGATTATTTTATATGGACCGCCGGGAACAGGGAAAACGACCATTGCCCGGGTGATCGCCAATACGACGAAGGCGGTTTTCACCCAGATGAATGCGACTGTGGCTGGGAAAAAGGACATGGAGCAGGTTGTGGCAGAGGCGAAGGACCGAAGGGGCATGTATGGTCAGAAGACCATTCTTTTTGTCGATGAAATTCATCGTTTTAATAAGGGGCAGCAGGACTATTTGCTGCCGTTTGTGGAAGACGGAACGGTTATTTTGATCGGGGCGACGACAGAAAACCCGTATTTTGAGGTCAACAGTGCTCTAATCTCCCGATCGGTCATTTTCAGGCTGGAGCCTTTAGATAAGCAGGATATTCAGACTTTACTGCGTCGTGCTGTTTATGATGTGGAGAAAGGGATGGGAGCCTATCATGCGGATATAACAGATGATGCACTGGAATTTCTTGCGGATATGAGCAATGGGGATGCCCGTACGGCACTGAATGCGGTTGAATTGGGCATACTTACAACAGAACCATCGGAAGATGGAAGAATTCACATCACATTGGAGGTTGCAGCCGAGTGTATTCAGAAACGGGTGACCTTGTACGATAAAAATGGGGATAATCATTATGATACAATCTCTGCATTTATCAAGAGTATGCGGGGATCTGATCCGGATGCGGCCGTTTATTATCTGGCACGAATGATCTATGCGGGTGAGGAGCCGGCCTTTATTGCACGCAGGATTATGATCTGTGCGGCGGAGGATGTGGGAAATGCAGACCCGCAGGCTTTGACGGTGGCGGTCAGTGCATCCCAGGCGGTGGAGCGTCTCGGAATGCCTGAAGCGAGAATTCCGCTGGCTCAGGCGGCAATCTATGTGGCTTGTGCCCCTAAGAGCAATGCGGCCTACGGAGCAATTGATGAGGCATTGGATTGGGTAGCACATCATAAGACGGAGCCGATACCGCCTTACCTTCAGGATGCCCATTATGCCGGAGCCGGTAAGCTTGGAAACGGTATTGGATATAAGTATGCCCATAATTTTGAAAATCACTGGGTAAAGCAGCAGTATTTACCGGACGGTGTGGAAGGTCATGCTTTTTATCATGCCGGAGATCTGGGATACGAGGCGAAGATGAAACAGTGGCTTAAGGATTTGAAACAGGAAGGATAAATAAAATGGAACTGTATATCGTCAGACATGGAAAAACATATTGGAATGAGGAAAGGAAAATTCAAGGCTGGGCGGATATTGACCTGACAGAGGAAGGCCGCCAGGTGGCAATTGCATCTGCAAAGGGGATGAAAGATATTCATTTTGATGCCATCTATGCCAGCCCGTTAAAAAGAGCTTATGAAACAGCCTGTATTCTTAAAGGCGACAGAGATTTAACGGTTATTGTGGATGAACGCATTAAAGAAATCGGTTTTGGTGAGCTGGAAGGTGCTGATTTCATGAAGATCCGCGGTGATAAAACAAGCCGTTTTGCCAGCTTTTTTGATGCACC
>JAXJRF010000165.1:0-7466 GCA_036310765.1 Frisingicoccus sp. | reverse complement strand
TAAAACAAAGGATATTTATATTATTGAAAAGCCGATAGCTGCGGCTTACGGAGAAAATGTGGATGTTCTCCATTCTCCGGGTGTCATGACCATTGATTTTGGTGCGGATACGGTTGAGATCGCCATTATGGCACTTGGAGGCATTGTTACCAGCCGCTTGCTTAAATCCGGCGGTAATGCCATGAATGAAGCCATTTGTCATGCGGTAAAAGAAAAATATCATTTACTGATAGGAATGAAAACAGCGGAAACACTGAAACTGGAATTGGGATCTGCATTGGATGTTTCTAAGTCTTATATGCGGGTGCTTGGACGTGATCTCATTTCTGGACTGCCGGCAGAAGCACAGGTCGATGCCCATGTTGTCTGTCAGTCACTTCAGCCTATTTTGAATCCGATCGTTCAAACTGCAAAGAATCTGTGTGAACATGTGCCTCCAGAAGTCTTACGTTCCATTCTTAATGACGGTATTATCGTAACTGGCGGCGGAAGTCGTTTGCAGTATCTCCAATCATACCTTGAACGACAGTTATCACACATGGTGATCCTGTCCGAATATCCGGAGGAGAGTGTTGTTCGGGGACTTGGAACTATTATGTCGGATGAGAAACTGAAACGGGCAGCTTTTTCTGTCAAAGAAGCAATATTTAGTTAAAGAAGGGCAAACCTATGAATAAAAACAAAAAAAAGCAGATGAAACCACGCTATATCTTATGGCTGATCATCTGCATTTGTGTGATTTTTATTGGCATGAGCATAACCAGTCGTGGCCAGCAGATCAGTATTCAGAAAACGCTCCGCTCCATGATCGTTCCTATGGAAAAGGGCTTAAACAGTGTGGGTGAGTGGATTTCCGAACGCCAGGAACATCAGCGTTCAATTGAAGATCTTCTTGCAGAGAACGAAGAATTAAAGTTTCAGAATGAACAGTTAAAGGCAAAGATTTCCTCAATGGAAAATAATCTTTCTGAGCTGGATTCTTTAAGAGAACTTCTTGAAATGAAGGAGATTTATCCGGATTATAATATGGTCGGTGCCCGTATTATCAGTAAAGATGCCGGAAACTGGTATCATAACTTTATTATTGATAAAGGAAGCAACGACGGGATAAAAAAAGATATGAATGTTATCTATGACAACGGTCTTGTTGGTATTGTTTCGGAAGTATCTGCAAACAATGCCACTGTACGTGCGATCATTGATGATACAAGCAGTGTCAGTGGTATGCTCTCCAAATCCACCGAGCTGTGTATTGTCAATGGCGACCTGACTTTGTATCAGCAGGGACTTCTGGATGTGGAGATGATTTCAAAGGATGCTGTCATTTCGGATGGTGATGAAGTGGTAACATCCTATATCAGTGATAAATATCTTCCGGGTCTGGTCATCGGTTATATCAGTGATGTCACTATGGACAGCAATAATTTGTCCCAGAGTGCCCACATCACACCAAAAGTCAGCTTTGATAATATTACCAATGTTATGGTGATCACACAGCTGAAAGCAGATCTGGTAGCCTCTGAAACAGAGGAGGGGGAATAATATGCGACGTCTGTCTTTTTACGCCATTATGATTTTTTTGGTCTATTTTCTCCAGACAGGTGTTTTTACCCATTTAACGCTGGGAGGTATCGTGCCTAATTTATTTATCATCTGTATCGTATCGATCGGCATTATTCGCGGTAAAAAGGATGGCTGCATTCTTGGATTTTTCTTCGGTATTTTGACAGATGCGTTATATGCCTCCTATTTTGGATTTTATGCCCTTGTGCTTTCAGTGATCGGCTATCTCGCAGGTTATGTGCATCAGATTTTCTATGAAGAAGATATGACTTTGCCAATTGTAATGATTGGAATTGCAGATATTTTATACGGCATCATTATCTATGTGTTCAGCTTTTTGACACGCGGACGAATGAATTTTTTCATATATTTAAGGAAAATCATAATTCCCGAAATGATATATACATTGATCCTTGCTGTTTTTTTGTATCGTTTGATCAGCTGGATCAATAAAAAAATAGAGATTAAAGGAAGTGAAAAACGCATTGATAAAAAAATTATTTAATTTTATCTCTGAACTGACAAAATCAAGAATTTTTGTTCTCGGTGCTGTTTTTGCTGTCCTTTTTCTTGTATTGATTCAGCGGGTTTTTGTATTACAGGTGTTGGAGGGACAGAACTATTTTGATACCTTCACATATCGTATTCAGAAAGAAACGGAACTTCCAAGCTCGCGTGGGACGATCTATGACCGCAACGGAAAGGTGCTTGCTTACAACCGATTGGCGAATTCGATCACCATTGAAGACAGCTCTCTGCTGAAAACGAATGCAGAAAAAAATGAGATGATCCATCGTCTGATCAGTTTGATTGAAACTTCTGGTTACGAAGCTGTATACAATATACCGATTCGTTTGTATGAGGACGGTACCATGGAATTTACGTCCGGCGGAAATTCGTTGCTCCGTTTTATTCGAAATGTTTATGGTTATGACCGCATTGATCAGCTTTCAGAAGAACAGAAATCGGTTACGGTTGAAGAACTGTTCGATTATATGTGTCATGGCGATGACAGCACCTCCATGTTTGGCATCGATGATTCCTATACAACGGAGGAGGCATTGAAAATCGCTTCCATCCGCTATGAATTATATATGAAACGTTATGAACAGTATCTGTCTGTAACTGTTACATCGGATGTCAGTGATTCCCTTGTTGCAAAGATTAAAGAAAACACAGCGGAGCTTCCGGGAGTTACTATTGAACAGGATTATGTACGCCAATATGAAAACAGTGTTTATTTTTCCAATATTACCGGATATTGTGGAGAAATTTCCGAAGAGGAATTGGAGAAACGTCAGAAAGCCGGAGACGATACCTATGCATCTGGTGATATCATTGGTAAGACCGGCTTGGAGAAACTCTTTGAAGACGAGCTTCATGGTACGAAAGGAAAACAAACGGTCTATGTCGACAGCCTTGGAAATATCCTTGAGGTTGCCGAACGAACGGAATCTTCCCCGGGAAATAATATTTATCTGACAATTGATAAAGATTATCAGATGCAGGCCTATAACCTTTTGGAAGAGGAAATTGCCGGTATTCTTTTGCAGAAACTGGCCACTGAAGGCGATGATCGAATTTATATCGAAGAGGTTTATGCGGCTTTAATTAAAAATGGCATTATTGATCTGGATCATATCTCTGACCGGGCGGCTTCGGAGCTTGAAAAAAATATTTATAACGGCTATCTTACCCAGGAAACAAAGGGATTTTCGGAGATACGTCAGCTTTTGGATGGAACAAATAAAAACACTTATAATAAATGTACCGAAATTCAGCGGGAATATATTGATCTTGTTGAAAATATACTTAGTAATAATGGTATTTTAGATACATCCGTAATGTCTTCCAATGATGAGACACGTCAGCTCTGGGCGACTGGTCAGACGAGCCTTTACGAGTATCTGCATTATGCGATTGGAAAGGGTGCAATTTCTGTCGATACCCTGGAAATCAGCGGATTATTTCCGGATGCCCAGGATATTTATGATGCCATGGCAGAATATATTCTTCTTGAATTGGAAGATAATCACAGTTTTTCAAAAATCGTATACTGTTCAATGCTGGACCAGGGACTGATTCAGGGCTCCCAGATTTGTCAGCTTTTATATGAACAGGGCTTATTTGAAAAAGATGATGATTATTATAATTTAATTGCGGGTGCGATCGATCCTTATAATTTTATTTGTAATAAGATAAGAAATCTGGAAATCACTCCGGACATGCTGGCTTTGGATCCTTGTTCAGGGTCCCTTGTTGCAACGGATCCGAGAACTGGTGAGGTTCTTGCTCTTGTGTCTTATCCAAGTTATGATGCCAATCGCATCGGATACAGTGATTATTTCAGTTCGCTTTTGGAAAATGAATCTTTACCATTATACAATCGGGCTACCATGCAGAAAACGGCACCAGGTTCTACGTTTAAGATGATTACGGCGGCGGCAGGTCTGGAAGAAGGTGTGATCACACCAGAAACTCAGATTATGGACTTAACTGTATTTGATAAAGTACAGCCGTCTGCAAGCTGCTGGTCTTTACAATACAGTCATGGTTCCATCGATGTTACCGATGCGATCAAGGAGTCCTGTAACTATTTCTTCTATGAAGTAGGTTACAGATTAGGACAGAATTCCGATGGCCAATACAGTCCAGAGTATGGTATTCAAAGACTGCGTAAGTACATGGCCATGTTTGGACTGGACCGTCCGTCCGGTATTGAACTTGAGGAGTCGGATCCGATGATGTCAGATATGGACCCGGTTCTTTCCGCGATCGGACAGGCCCGAAACAGTTATACGCCTTCCCAGCTTGCCCGGTATATTACGGCTGTTGCGAGCAGAGGAAATCTGTATAATTTATCTGTTTTAGATAAATTGACGGATTCGAAGGGGCAGTTGTTAAAAGATTATACACCTGAGATTATAGACCATTTAGATTTTAAAGAATCGACATGGGATTCTATTTTTTATGGTATGTATAAAGTTATTGGTAATTCATCCTTTAATTCTGTTTTTGCAGATCTGGATGTTGAAGTGGCCGGTAAATCAGGTACAGCCCAGGAAGATGCAAACCGTCCGGACCATGGTCTGTTTGTATCCTTTGCACCTTATGATGAACCGGAAATTACAGTGACGGTTGTTCTTCCTTATGGATATGGTTCTTACAATTCCGGAAGTATTGCCAAGAATATGATTTCTTACGTTTTCCATGAAAATGAAGCAACCGATGGAAGACGTCAGGCGGCGGCTGTTGATGGAAGTACAGTTTCTGACTAACATAAAAGCACCAAAGATTACCTGTTATTATAATTTTTAGAAATTTATTGAATTTCATTGGAGGGAATCTTTATGGGTGAAGTTATTGTTGTTACATCAGGAAAAGGCGGTGTTGGAAAAACAACATCAACAGCGAATATAGGCATGGGCCTTGCACAAATGAACAAACGGGTCATCATGATCGATACGGATATCGGTCTGCGTAATCTGGATGTTGTGCTTGGCCTTGAAAACAGGATCATTTATAATCTGGTCGATGTGATTGAGGGCACCTGCAGACTGAAACAGGCATTAATTCGTGATAAACGTTATCATGGACTGTTTTTGCTGCCTTCCGCCCAGACCCGGGATAAGAGCAGCGTCTCACCGGAGCAGATGAAAAAACTGGTGGATCAGATCCGGGATGATTTTGATTATATTATTCTCGATTGTCCTGCCGGTATCGAGCAGGGCTTTCAGAATGCAGTTGCCGGTGCAGACCGGGCATTAATTGTAACGACGCCGGAAGTGGCGGCTATACGGGATGCGGACCGGATCATTGGCCTGTTGGAATCAAGGCAGATATGCAAAATGGATCTGATCGTGAACCGTTTACGGTTTGACATGATTCGAAATGGTGATATGATGTCTTTGGAGGATATTATGGATATTTTATCCATTGATCTGATCGGGGCTGTACCGGATGATGAAAATGTTGTTGTGTCGACCAACCAGGGAGAACCCCTTGTAGGAAGAAATACCATGGCTGGGCGAGCTTATTCGAATATCTGTCTCCGTTTATTGGGCGAAGAGGTTCCCCTTTTAACGGACCGTTATCAAATGAACTGGTTTCAGCGGCTGACACGTTTTCTGGCGAGAGAGTAGGTGATCGTATGAAACTCTTTACTTTTTTTCGAAAAAAACGAAAAAACAAATCCGGATCCATCGCCAAACAGCGGCTGAAGACACTGCTCATCTCTGACAGGGCAGACTGTTCGGCCAATTTTATCAATGGAATCAAAGGTGACATTGGCCTGACACTTTCCAAATATATGGAGGTTGATGTGGAACATATGGAAATCAATATCCAGCAGTCCGAAACTTCTGCCTCCGGGGAAACCAAGATGATCCTGGTAGCTAAAGTACCATTTCGGGAAATAAATAAGGTGATTTGTTAATGAACTTATACGAAGATAAATTTCGATTTTTAAATTACAATTTGAAAAAATATAACTGGCGTTTGCTGCTCCTTGTATTAGCGGCAACCATTTTCGGCGTTTTTGTCATTGAAAGTGCTGCCAATGGTTATGCCAGAAAACAGCTTTTAGGTGTGATTGTTGGTTTTGTAGTATTAATTGTCGTATCCTTTATAGATTATACGTTTATTCTTAAATTTCAATGGCCAATTTACATTGCAGCCGTTGCCATTCTGGTTGCGGTACTTTTATTTGGTGTCAATGTAAATGGTGCCAGACGATGGTTTTCACTTGGCAGTTTTGGTACGATCCAGCCGAGTGAATTTGCCAAGATTATGATGATCATTGTGCTGACGCGATTAATTACCGATCATCGGGATCAGATCAGTCGGATCCGAACCTTGCTTATGATCGGGGTGATCTATATGATCCCTGTATTTTTGATTTATAAAGAACCGAACCTGTCCACAACATTGGTGTACTTATTTATTTTTGTCACGATGATTTTTTGTGGAGGTCTGAGTTATCAGTTTATCGGCCGAGTGTTGGTGTTTACTGTACCGGTCATTGGATTTCTGGTCTGGTATATTCAGCAGCCTTTTCAGATATTGCTTAAGGGGTACCAGCTGAACCGTATTCTTGGATTTTTAAATCCATCTGCCTATCAGCAAACGACCGCCAATCAGCAGTATAATTCGGTTATGGCCATCGGATCGGGAATGATCACAGGTAAAGGTTATAACAATAATACCTTTACTTCAGTTAAAGGCGGAAATTTTATTTCCGAACAGCAGACAGACTTTATTTTCTCTGTTATTGGTGAAGAACTTGGATTTATAGGGAGCTGTATTACAATTTTTCTGTTGGCAGCCATTGTATTCGAATGTTTAAAGGTTGCTAAAAATGCCTCTAATCTCAGCGGCCGCCTGATTGCGACCGGAGTGGCATCTATGATCGCTTTTCAAACATTCGTCAATATTGGCGTAGCGACAAATTTACTCCCAAATACAGGATTGCCATTACCGTTTATCAGTTATGGCCTCAGTGCACTGTTGACAAATATGGTAGGTATAGGTCTTGTCATTAATATTGATCTGCAAAAAGGCAGGAGGTAGAAGAATATGAATATCGGATTTGTAGCAAATGAAAGTAAGAAAAAGCTGATGCAGAATTTCTGTATCGCCTATCGCGGAATACTTGCAAAACATGAATTGTTTGCAACCGGAACTACGGGACGTTTGATCGAAGAAGTGACCAACCTGCCTGTACACAAATATCTGGCGGGAACATTGGGCGGTGACCAGCAGATCGGGGCTCAGATCATTAATAATGACATCGACCTTGTCATTTTCCTTCGTGATCCAGCCCAGTCGACCGGTCTGACAGATGTGCACAATCTGGTGAAGCTTTGTGATGATCACAATATTCCTCTGGCTACCAATCTGGCCAC
>JAXJRF010000164.1:0-5190 GCA_036310765.1 Frisingicoccus sp. | reverse complement strand
TTCCCAGGTGTATACTGGTGTCTGGTGACAGCCATTTATCTGGCATGGAGTTTCCTGACGAATGACTGGTCAAGAACGTGGATCATATGGCCGGTAGCGGGTGTTCTGTTTGCAGCAGTGAATGGTATGATTCATGCGGCAGCGAAGAAATAAGGATAAAATTGAGAAAGAGGCAAATGTGGTTTATGGAGCCGCATCTGCCTCTTTTCTGTTATGGATAAATTATTTTAAGTTTTCCGGATTCAGACAATCGAGTTCAGGGAGAACAAATCTTCCGTCTTTACGGATCAGGACATCATCAAACCAGATGCTGCCGCCGCCGTATTCCGGTGTCTGGATGCAGACGAGATCCCAGTGGATGGCCGAATGATTGCCATTCGGAGCCTCATCATAGCAGTTGCCCGGTGTAAAGTGGAAGGAACCCATAATCTTTTCATCAAACAATGTGTCTTTCATTGGTGTCAGAATGTAAGGATTTACGCCGATAGCAAATTCACCGACATAGCGTGAACCTTCGTCTGTGTCAAGAATCTGATTGAGACGTTCGGTGTCATTGGCTGTTGCTTTAATGATCTTACCGTTTTCGAATGTGAAGGAAATATTTTCAAAGGTAAATCCCTGAAATACAGCCGGTGTATTATAAGTTAATGTACCATTGATGGAATCGCGGACTGGTGCTGTGTAGACTTCACCATCCGGAATATTCATATTGCCGGCACATTTGATCGGTGGAATGTCTTTGATTGAAAATGTAAGGTCTGTGCCTGGTCCTTCGATATGAACTTTGTCTGTTTTTTTCATAAGGTCAATGAGTGGTGTCATGGCATCGCCCATTTTTTCATAGTCGAGGCAGCAGACATCAAAATAGAAATCTTCGAAGGCTTCCAGACTCTGGTTATTCAACTGAGCCATAGCGCTGTTTGGGTAACGCATAACGCACCAGCGAAGTTTTGGAACACGAATTTCGTGATGGACCGGTGTGCTGTAAAGTTTATTGTATAAAGCCATTTTTTCAGCAGGTACATCGGCATATTCTGAAACATTATCACTTCCGCGAATGCCCAGATAACAGTCCATCTGGGACATTTCAAGGGCATCGACCTGTGCCATAAGTTTCAGCTGTTCTTCTGTACAGTTTAAGAGCATTTCACGTTCAACGCGTGGATTTGTGAAATGAGGAAAAGGCAATGCCCCCACAGCGTAAGTTTCTTTGATCAACTGACGGGCTAAATCCTCAGTGGCAGAACCGATATAGTGAATATACACCTTTTCACCCGGTTTAACCTGAATGGATTTATGAATCAGATTGTGTGCAAATATTTTAATACGTTCATCCATAATTTGAATTTCCTTTCATTTATAATATACGTGTCTTATTATACATCCGGAGGCAAAAGAAGTCTATATATGGATTTATTGGAAATAACAGCCTTTACGAATGACAAATTATAGGGTAAAATATAAAAGATTAAATAAATTTAAGGCTAAAAATTGAGCGGGAAATGAGGTATAGGAATGGACTTAGTAACAGTTAGAGAATTATATCGTAATTCTTCACAATATGTAGATCAGAAAGTAAAGATCGGCGGCTGGGTGCGTAATCTCAGAGATTCCAAAACATTCGGCTTCCTTGTTATTAACGATGGAACATATTTCCAGACACTTCAGGTCGTATTTGATCAGAAACTGGAAAACTTTCAGGATATCTGCCACTTGAACGTGGGTGCAGCAGTTATCGTTGAAGGTACGCTGGTTGCAACACCAAAAGCAAAGCAGCCTTTTGAAATTCAGGCAGACAGTGTAGTTGTGGAAGGTATGTCCACACCGGACTATCCGATCCAGCCAAAACGTCACAGTTTTGAGTATCTGCGTACAGTCACACATTTACGTCCAAGAACAAATACGTTCCAGGCGGTATTCCGCGTGCGTTCTCTAATCGCTTATGCAATCCATAAGTTTTTCCAGGAAAGAGATTTCGTTTATGTGCATACACCACTGATCACAGGAAGTGACTGTGAAGGTGCCGGTGAGATGTTCCGCGTGACAACACTGGATCCAACCAACATGCCATTAGATGAAGAAGGTAATGTGGATTACTCCAAAGATTTCTTCGGTAAGGAGACAAACCTGACAGTCAGCGGTCAGCTTAATGGTGAAACATTTGCCATGGCTTTCCGAAACATTTATACATTTGGACCAACCTTCCGCGCGGAAAATTCCAACACAACACGTCATGCAGCTGAGTTCTGGATGATCGAACCGGAGATGGCATTTGCGGATCTTGAAGATAATATGGCACTGGCAGAAGCAATGCTGAAATACATTATCAACTATGTACTTGAAAATGCACCGGAAGAAATGAATTTCTTCAATCAGTTTGTTGATAAAGGTCTGATCGAACGTCTGACACATGTGGCTGAGTCCGATTTCGGTCACATCACTTATACAGAAGCTGTTGAAATTCTGAAAAAGAACAATGATAAGTTTGAATATAAGGTTGAATGGGGAACAGATCTGCAGACCGAACATGAACGTTATCTGACAGAACAGGTATTTAAACGTCCGGTATTTGTAACAGATTATCCAAAGGAAATTAAAGCTTTCTATATGAAGATGAATCCGGATAACAAGACTGTTGCAGCGATGGACTTGCTCGTTCCTGGTATCGGCGAGATCATTGGCGGCAGCCAGCGTGAAGATGATTACGAAAAACTTGTTCAGAGAATGCATGAACTTGGTTTAAAAGAAGAAGATTACGAGTTCTATTTAGATTTACGTAAATACGGTTCAACACGCCATGCCGGATATGGTCTTGGTTTTGAACGCTGCGTTATGTATCTGACAGGTATGGGTAACATCCGTGACGTTATTCCATTCCCACGTACAGTTAAAAACTGTGATATTTAATCAGGGAAATATAAAAAATATACAAGAGGGTTGCGGGAGCAACCCTCTTTCGTATATGGGGGTATATAGATGTCTAAGAGAAAAGGAATACCTTTAATTCCAAGCATTGTCCTGTGGTGGGTGACACCTGCCATAAGTTTTTATCTTCTGGAAACATTGACCCATTCGGTTTCGGAAACGATGGAATGGCCTTTAATCTTTCTGAATTTAATATTCTATTATCTGGTCTATGGCCTGATTTTCATTCTTTCGAAAAGAAGTTCTGTCAGTTTAAGTCTTGGGACGCTGTTTTTCATGATCGTAGGGATGATCAATTATTATGTGATTGAATTTCGTTCCGTCCCGGTGTATCCATGGGATATTTTTTCGCTGAAAACGGCGGTGAGTGTTTCTGAAAATTATGATTATAGTCTGGAACCGGAGACAGTGAAATTGATTTTGATTTTTTTACTGCTCATATTTGCCGGATTGTGGACCCAGTGGAAGTTGTCGGTCAAAAAGACCAGTCATCATGTACTGGCATCCGCGGCAGCCATTCTTCTGATCGTCCTGTACGGTTCGGCTGTGCAGTCGCCGGAGGTTCATCGTGCGGTGGGATTTTATGAATATCATTTCACACCCAATTCTTTTTACAGAAAGAACGGCTTTGCCGTCAGTTTTTTATCTAATATGCAGTATTTGAAGATAGACGAACCGGAAGGCTATGACGCAGAAAAGGTGGAGGAAATACTCACACCTTATATAGAAACAGATGGCGATGAACAGAGTGCAGGCTCTGATATCCAGCCGAATGTAATCGTCATTATGAATGAGGCCTTTTCGGATCCGGCGGTTCTGGGAGAATTTGAAACCAATATGGATTACATGCCCTTTATTCATGCCATGGAGAAAAATACCATTAAGGGAACGGCTGTGGTTTCTGTTAAAGGAGGGAATACGGCCAATTCCGAGTATGAATTTTTAACAGGCAATTCCATGGCTTTTCTTCCGGGAGGATCGATTCCTTATCAGCAGTATATACGGGAAGATATGCCCACATTGGCCAGTCAGTTAAAAGAACTGGGCTATCGGACATGTGCGATGCATCCTTATGGGGCCAGCGGATGGAATCGAAATAAGGTATACGAATATTTTGGATTCGATGAGAGTTATTTTAAACCGGATTTTTCCAATGCATCGATCTTGAGGGAGTATGTGACCGATCTGGCGACCTATCAGAAAATTGTGGATATTTATAATGAAAAGGAAGAGGGAGAGCCGCTTTTTGTATTCGATGTAACAATGCAGAATCACAGTAGCTACAGTAAAGAATACGACAATTTTACGCCGGATGTGGAAGTGTATGGTTCTGACCAGGATCAGCTTCTGGAAAGATATCTTTCATTGATCAAAATATCGGATGCAGCCTTTGGGCAACTGGTTGAATATTTTGAAGATCAGGAGGAGCCGACGGTGATCCTTATGTTTGGTGACCATCAGCCGGCAGACTGGGTTGTGGAGCCGATTTATAAAATGAATGGCATGAGCGATAGTTCAGAATGGTCTGAATCGATGGAACGGTATGTGGTTCCATTTGTTCTTTGGGCCAATTATGATATTGATGTGGAAGCAATTACAAGTCGAATGGGCTATGAAAATACGGAAAAAGGGATGCTGAGCATTAATTATTTAAGTACCCTGCTTTTGGAAACGGCCGGTGTCGCGTTGAATCCATCTCAGCTCTATATGCGGGATCTGGCAGTTCAATTTCCGATTATCACAGCCAACACTGTATGTGATGCCGATGGTGTGACCTACGATGTGACGAACGCAGATACATTGCCGGAGGGATTAAGGGAATACTGGATGTTAAATTATAATAAACTGTTTGATATAAAGAACAGGCAAGATACGTGGTACGAATAGGAGGTGGACGTATGCGTTTTATACATATGGCGGATATTCATCTTGGAGCTGTACCGGACAAGGGAAAACCCTGGTCCGACAAACGAAAAGAGGAAATCGAAGCTACTTTTTATCGTTTACTGATGGAAGCTGGAAAACAGAAGGTGGATCTGATCTTAATTGCAGGAGATGTTTTTCATCGGCCGCCTCTTAAAAGAGAGCTGAAGGAGCTGAGTTACCGTCTGGCCTCCATTGCACCGACCCAGGTGGTCATGATGGCAGGAAATCACGACTATATTGGTTCGGGTTCAAATTACAGGGGATTTGAATGGCCTGAAAATGTTCATTTTTTCAATAAAGAAACATTGGAAAACATTTATATTGAAGCTCTGGATACAT
>JAXJRF010000163.1:0-5814 GCA_036310765.1 Frisingicoccus sp. | reverse complement strand
CTGTAACAGATTCCACAATACCGCCAAAAGCTGCAACCACTTCCTGATTGACATCGGCCTTGATCAGTAATGCCGGATTGCATCTGTACTGGTCCAAAGTTTCAAAATAAACCGTTGTATCCATTGAAAATTCTTTCAGAATCTCACCTTCCACCGGCCATACCATTTCCGCATCCGATCCAAAGGTTTCCGCAACCTCTGCGTTTGCTGCTTCCGCATTTTCTGTGGATTCCATTAATCCATTTTCAATCACTGTGTTTCCTTCGGATACGCTCTCCGGTACATTATGTTCTGCCTGATTGAACTGTGCAGCATTTTGTGCAGCTACCTTATCCTTAATTCCTGAACGGTAACCGGCAATTCCTGAAATGCCGAGAACAACCACCAGTGCAGCCGTCAAAACCATGTAAAAACCATTTCGTTTCCAATAATTTTTAAATTTTTCTTTCACCTGTTATCACCTCGTAGCTATAGTTTGACCAAATCCCACAGGTTTATACACCTGTACCCGGAAAATACCAGGAAATAATTTCTTTCCAGTCTTTTCCTTCTTCCGCCATAGCATTGGCACCATAAATACTGAGTCCGACACCATGACCCCGGCCATAACAGGTAAATTCAATACCGTCATTTTTTACCTTGTAATCGAAACAGGCAGAGGGCAAGTTCAGCAAACATCGGAACGCTTCCCCCGAATAAACCTGACCGCCAATCTGTATTTGTTTAACGTAACCGGCCGCATCTTTTTCCACAATCTGAACCATACTTTCCGACAATTGATCCAGCGAAAGCCCGGTACCCTCCGCCTCTGCCAAAGCACGCAAAATCTTTTTCCTGCTCATAAATATTTTTTCCATATAATCTCCGGAGCCTTTATCCCACGAGCTGTCCACGCTGATCAAATAATCCAATGTCTGTCCCCAGACATCCGAAAGATTCCGCGTTTTTCCATTGGACACGTAAAAAAATAAGGGCAGTATAGGTTCTCCACTGTAAAGTATTTCACATCCGGAGGTTTCCGCTACTGCCCTTCTTAATTTTTCTTCATCCATACCTTTAGCAAGACGCTCTTTGGCTGACAGCCACGGCTGTCCAAGCCATTGGCTCTCCGCCATCGTCCCATTTCTACAACTATACCTGACATAAGTTCTCAAAACAACGGCCATCACTTTCAGTGTCTCCTCGTGGCTATTCGGTTCAAGAATGGCCGCCATCACTCCGACAGCATATTCGTCAAAACTGATGACTCGCTCCACGCCATCCTGCTTCATATGAACAGTAAGGCCCTCGGCGGACTGTTCCCAATCTGCCGAAGGCCTGTAATTCTGATAAATCTGCGTTCCCACGTAGGGAATCGCCAGCAAACATCCTATAAAAATCCAGCGAAACCGTACCCTCATAGGGGACACCCGATTCTTCTATGGTTTCTTTATAGCATATGCTTTCACACACAAATCGTGCCTGATATTATTTTGCAAGAGCTACTGTATCTCTGGCAATCATTAATTCTTCATTTGTTGGAATAACAAATACTTTAACTTTGGAGTCTGGTGTTGAAATTTCGATTTCTTCGCCACGTTTTCCATTAGCTTCAGGATTGATTTCGATTCCAAGGTATCCAAGGTAATCACAAACGCCCTGACGTGTTGTACCGCTGTTTTCACCAACACCTGCTGTAAATACGATAACATCAACACCGTTCATAGCTGCTACATAGCTGCCGACGATCTTAGCTACCTGATATTTGAAAGCTTCCAATGCATACTGGCAACGTACATTTCCTGCGTCTGCTGCTTCTTCAACATCACGGAAGTCGCTGCTTACGCCGCTGACACCAAGAACACCGGATTTTTTGTTAAGAACTTCTGTTACTTCGTGGATATCCCAGCCATGTTTTCCAGCATAGAATTCAAGGATGGATGGATCGATATCACCGCAACGTGTTCCCATCATAAGACCTGCAAGTGGTGTAAGACCCATACTTGTATCTACACATTTTCCACCGTTAACAGCTGCAATACTGGAACCGTTACCAAGGTGGCAAACGATTGTCTTTAATTCTGCTGGATCTTTTCCAAGAACAGCTGCTACACGTTTGGAAACGTAGCTGTGGGATGTTCCATGGAAACCATAACGACGGATCTTGTCTTCTGTGTATGCTTCATATGGAAGACCGTAAAGGAATGCTTTTTCAGGCATTGTCTGATGGAAAGCTGTATCGAATACGGCTACTTCCGGTACACCTGGCATTAATTCCATACATACGCGGATACCGATAAGGTTTGCAGGGTTGTGTAATGGTGCAAGATCTGCACATTCTTCGATAGCTGCGATAACTTCATCGTTAACGAGTACGGAAGATGCAAATTTTTCACCGCCATGTACAACACGATGACCTACAGCGTTGATTTCATCAAGAGATTTGATAACGCCATTGTCAGCATCTGTAAGACAATCAAGAACTAATTTGATTGCTTCTGTATGTGTTGGCATTGGAGATTCAATCGTAATTTTATCTTTACCTGCTGGTGTATATACGATTCTGCTGCCATCGATACCGATACGTTCGCAAAGACCCTTTCCAAGTACAGCTTCTGTATCAGATTCGATTAACTGGAATTTTAATGAAGAACTTCCACAATTAATTACTAAAATATTCATTTTTCTTTTTCCTCCCATAAAATTATACCTTTATTTTAACATATTTTTTTCAACTATCTACCCCATTTATGGTATAATTTTCAAAAAAGGAGGTTATGTCTTGAAAAAAATGCAAATGTTCATCTTCATAATCGCCCTGATCTGTTTCCTGGGCAGCGGCGGTTATCTGGCAAAATACTTCTGGGAACGACATGTATCTTCAAAAAATATGGACGACATTAAGTCTTTACTGGTTGAAAATGATACCATTCAGATAAATGAGGCCAGAGATGAATCAACGGACAACACGAACATATTGCTCCGCTACAGCCAACTCCATGAGATCAATCCGGATTTTGCCGGATGGATTGAAATTCCAGGTACAACTATTGATTATCCGGTCATGTATGTCGAAGGTGATAATGACACCTATCTGCATGCCAATTTCAAAAAGGAATGGGACGGCGGAGGCACACCATTTATCGATGGCAGATGCTCCATGGATCCCCGCAGTACCAACCTGATCATCTATGGTCACAACATGAATGATAAAAGTATGTTCCAGCCCTGATCAATTATAAAAAGGAACAATTTTACAACGAACATAAACTGATCAAATTTGACACCCTTTACGAAGAAGGCACCTATGAAGTCGCCGCCGTCATTCTTGCAAAAGCTCTGACAGAGGACGAAAAAGGTTTCGAATATTATGAGCATCTGGATTTTGAAAATGAGGCCGAATTCGATGCCTACTGGCAGAATATCCAACAATTGTCCTTATACGATACCGGGGTTTCTGTCGAATACGGAGATGAGCTGATCACCCTTTCCACCTGCGAATACAGTCAGGAAAACGGTCGGTTAGCTGTTATTGCGAAAAAATAGAAGGAGGGATGGCCGTACATCGGCTCATCCCCCTCCGTATTTTAATCTGCCAAAAATCCGGCATCTTCCCGAATCTCCAGCGTATCAAACAATTCATCGATAATCTGATCATAATCTTTTAACTTCTGGACCTTGCGTATCTTCTTTGCATATTTATCTGAATCTTCAAAAAGCCAGCTCATGTAACCCCATATTTCTTTCATTTTAAAAAGGGCTGGTTTCTCACCACTCATCATTTCCCGATAATCTTCATAAATACAGTCATGGAAATCCCGGATCCTTTTTTTATCTATTTTATCCGTCTCGCCCACAATCTGATCGAGAAGTACAGGATTTGCAACGATACCCCGGCCGATCATCACAGAATCGGCCTCCGGAAACGTTTCACAGATCTTTTCACAATCCTGCTTTGAAAAAATGTTTCCATTATAAGATACAGGGCACCTGCTCTTCCTAAGGCCCGTTTCAAAAACGTCCAGATGAGGCATGCCCTTGTAAAATTCCTCCCGGGTTCTTGGATGGATGATCAATTCCTCCAATGGATACTGATTGTAAATATCCAGCAGAGCATCAAATTCCTCTGTACTGTCTTTTCCAAGACGGGTTTTAATGGAAATTTTCATCTCTGAATGATTAAAAATCTCTTCCAGAAAAGCATTCAGTTCATCTCTGTACGGCAGAAATCCCGAACCGCGGCGTTTACCCACGACCGTACCAGACGGGCAGCCAAGATTTAAGTTGATCTCATCATAACCCATATCCTGTAACTGTTTCGCCGTAAAATTAAACTCATCCGACCTGTTGGTTAAAATCTGCGGAATAACCCTTGGTCCCTTATTATTTTCCGGAAGAACATCTTTTAAAGCTTTTGATTTACGCGTGCTGTTAATTCCCGGTGTGATAAATGGTGAAAAATACTTATCTGCCGGGTGAAAAAATTGATAGTGGGCATTGCGAAAGACATAACCTGTGACGCCTTCCAACGGTGCAATATAATATTTCATTTTATTTTCTCCTCTAAATAAGTTTCTTTTCCATCCATTTTTTCTGCCGATAACGGTAGAAATGGAATAAATATCCGCACAGCCATCCTACAGGTACAGAAATCCAGACGGCTGACACACCGATCACACCATTAAGTCCGTAGGCACAGACAATTCTTGATACCACGTTCATCACACTGGCAAGCATAAACCAGCCAATATCTCCGGAACCTCGAAGAACGGAGCCTGTCACCATTAAAAGTCCCAAAAGGAAATAGGTCATACTCACCAGATTCAGGTAATCCAGTCCGGTCTGCATCGCCACACTTTCGCTGCCTGATTTCAGGAAAAGTCCCAAAAACGGTACCGAATACAGACGAATGATCACCCATATGATCAAATTGATCAGGAAAATCATCGGATAACTTGCCCGATATCCCTCAAGTACACGCTCTCGCTTTCCTGCACCGATATTTTGAGCCGTAAATGTGGACATGGCATTACCCACAGCCTGCATCGGCATGATAGCTACCGAATCAATTTTCTGTGCCGCCGCATAACCGGCAACAACCGATGATCCGTATGGATTGACGACAGCCTGAACCGCCAGTATACTGATGGATACGATGGACTGCTGGATGATGGACGGAATCGCAACCTTCAGCATTGTCCCCAGCAGCGGCAAACTATACCACCCGGAGAAACCTGCTGTGTCCTCGGAAAACTCTGCGGACATGCCTTTCAGTTTCCACATAAGCACCACAAAGGAGAATAGGGCCGAAACTGCCTGTGCGATCAATGTCGCCCATGCCGCACCAGCCACACCCATTCCAAACTCAATTACAAAATACAAATCCAGAACGATATTCAATGCCGATGAGAAAATAAGAAACCCCAATGGAGTTTTTGAATCACCCAACGCATTAAATATAGAAGATAAGGCATTGTACATGAACAGAAATGGAATACTCAGAAAATAAATGCTGAGATATGTACTGGCATCTGCAAATATATTTTCCGGTGTGTTCAAAAGATGGAGCAGACCGTCTTTGATCAGCAGACCGAACACAGCCCATATCATGCTAAAGGCCAAGAAAGATATCAAAGCCGTTGAAATGGCCTTTTTCATCTCCTGGTAGCGTTTCGCACCAAACAACTGGGATATGATGACGGAAGCCCCCGTAGAAGCTCCGATGGCAACCGCAATAAACAGCATGGTAACTGCAAAACAGGAACCTACAGCAGCCAGAGCCTCCTCGCCGATAAAATTTCCAACGATCATCGAATCGACCAGACTATATAATTG
>JAXJRF010000162.1:0-2993 GCA_036310765.1 Frisingicoccus sp. | reverse complement strand
CCTTTCTAATAATGATCGCCTCCTGTCATGTTGATAGGAGAATAGAATACCATACTTGGGACATTTTTCCTTGTGGTATATTAGGACATTATCACAAATGGTTTAGAAAATGCTTGAAAAGATAAGAAAAAAACTTGATTTTTCTTAATTGTTGTGGTATATTATTACGGTGTGAAAAAAAGATGGTCCTCTGTTACGCCGAGTCGTATTAAGAACGTCGAATATATAAATCAAGGAGGTTCACAGAGATGAACGATATTATTAAGAACATTGAAGCAGCTCAGTTAAAAGCTGAAGTGCCAGTATTCCACGTAGGTGATACAGTACGTGTATCTGCAAAAGTAAAAGAAGGAAACCGCGAAAGAACACAGGTATTCGAAGGTACAGTTATTAAACGTCAGAACGGAAGCAACCGTGAAACATTTACAGTTAGAAAGAACTCTAACGGTGTTGGCGTAGAAAAAACATGGCCATTACATTCTCCAATCGTAGAAAAGATTGAAGTTGTAAGAAGAGGTAAAGTAAGAAGAGCTAAATTATTCTACTTAAGAGACAGAGTAGGTAAGAAAGCTAAAGTTAAAGAATTAGTTAAATAATTCATTGGAACATGTGGGACAAGTACTTAGGTAGTTGTCCCATTTTTATAATGCGAAGGAGTGGACCATGAAGAAATTTACGCGTAAGCTGAAACGCATGACAGGTAAAATCAAAAAACTCAGGATTGGTACACGAGCAATGAATCTTGCCATGTTTATCATTGGATGGTTTCTTGTTGTAGGCATCGCTGTCATGTATATTCAGGGATTTAAGATGAAGACGATCGTTTCCAATGATTCTATGGTTCCTACATTTCAAGAGGAAGAGATTTTGAATATCAATCAGGTCATCTATAAAATTACATCCCCGAACCGGATGGATACGGTTGCTGTTCAGATTGGGGAGACAAAGTCAAATATGTATTATGTTTTGCGTATTGTCGGACTTCCGAATGAAAAAGTTCAGATCCGAAATGGACGTATCTACATTGATGACGAGGCGATCGATTATCCGGTTGGTGATGAACGGATCGAAGATGCAGGTATTGCTAAAGACGAGATCATCCTTGGCAAAGATGAATATTTTATGATGTGTGATAATTATAATAACAGCCGCTATGACAGCCGTTCTTCCAATATTGGCGTCATTAACAAGACACAGATAGAAGGCAGAGTAAAGTAGGAGGAAAGAATTATGAATATCCAGTGGTATCCTGGACATATGACAAAAGCACGTCGTATGATGCAGGAAGATATAAAATTAATTGACATCGTGATCGAATTGGTAGATGCCCGGATCCCATTATCAAGTAAGAATCCGGATATCGATCAGTTGGCCGGACAGAAATCCCGAATGATCTTACTGAATAAATATGATCTTGCAGATCCCCTTCGGACAGCAGAGTGGGAAAGCTGGTTTAAAAAACAGGGCTTTTATGTATATAAACTGGATGCACGTAAGGGAGGGCAGATTAAAGCCATCACTTCACTCATCCAGGAGGCGTGTAAAGAGAAGATTGAGCGTGACCGGAAACGTGGAATCATCAATCGTCCGGTACGTGCCATGATCGTAGGTATACCAAACGTTGGAAAATCCACATTTATTAATACTTATGCCGGCAAGGCCTGTGCGAAAACGGGCAATAAACCGGGCGTCACAAAAGGTAAGCAGTGGATCCGTCTGAACAAAAATGTTGAACTTTTAGATACACCGGGAATCCTCTGGCCAAAATTTGAGGATCAGATGGTGGGCGAACGTCTGGCTTTAATCGGTTCGATCAAGGATGATATTTTAAATATTGAAGAATTATCCATCAAGCTGATCGACTTTCTCAAAGAATTTTATCCTGGAATTCTGTCAGAAAGATATGCAGTTGATGAAAACTGTGATAAAATATCCATATTAGGACAGATTGCCGAGGCACGAAATTGCCGTCAAAAAGGAAATGAACTGGATTATGCCAAAGCCTCCCGATTATTGATCGATGATTTTCGTTCCGGCAAACTGGGCCGTTTGACATTGGAATTTGCACAGGAGCAGTAAGTATGGGCAGAAAAGTATATTCGGACAAAGAAACAAATCCGGAAAAGATCAAAGAAAATAAGGTGAAAGAAGCTGTGAGCCTGATCATTTATTGTATCGTTGTCGTTGCGGTGATGTTTCTCGTTGTGAAATTTGTTGGACAGCGAACAGTGGTACTTGGTTCTTCGATGGAACCGACCCTTCAGGACGGGGATAATCTGATTACGGATAAGATTACATATCGCTTGATAGAGCCAAAACGCTTTGATATTGTTGTTTTTCCATATAAGGAGAACACATCTAAACTGTTGATCAAGCGTATCATCGGGATGCCGGGTGAGAAGGTCCAGATCAAGAATGGTAAAGTTTATATTAACGATACTGAGCTGAAAGACGATGTCTATGGCAATGCGCTGATGGTTGATGAAGGTATTGTTGGTGATCCGGTCGTACTGGCCGCCGATGAATATTTTGTTCTGGGAGATAATCGGAATAACAGTCAGGATAGTCGCTTTGCGTCGGTTGGCAATATTCATCGTGACGATATTATAGGTCGTGCGTGGGTTCGCATATGGCCGTTAAATAAACTAACTCTGCTCAAGCATCAATAGAACATGATTTTGTATTCTCCTGCTGCAGGCAGGAGAATTTTTTCGATTATATAGAACAGGCAGGTAAACAGATATGACGATCAGTGAGATTCGACGTGAATTCGATGCTCTTTCAGAGAATGAATGGCAGAGTTTTATGGAAAAATATTCAGAGGATGAACGTTCAGGTGTTCAGAAACTTGTTAAAAGCTGCCAGCTCCGTATGGAAAAAGCAGCGAAAGAGAATGAACGTCTGGAAAATATGCTGACATACGAAAAGAAGTATTATAACGACTGTGTGTATATATGCGGTATTGATGAGGCGGGCCGAGGTCCTCTGGCAGG
>JAXJRF010000161.1:0-24859 GCA_036310765.1 Frisingicoccus sp. | reverse complement strand
GAGCTTCAGCGTGAAAACGACAAGCTTAAAAATCAGAGGGCAAAAGATGCTATGGGCGATGTTATGGATCAGGTGATTGAAGTTGCAGGCGTTAAATTATTGACTGTCAAAGTGGATAATGTGGACATGAATGGTCTTAGAAATCTTGGCGATCAGTTGAAAGAAAAGATGGGTGATGGTGTGATCGTACTTGCATCATCTGCTGAAGGTAAGGTAAACCTGATCACGATGGCAACGGAAGGTGCTGTCGCAAAAGGTGCACATGCAGGAAATATCATCAAATCCATTGCAAAACATGTCGGTGGCGGCGGTGGTGGACGTCCGAATATGGCTCAGGCCGGCGGTAAGAATCCGGCTGGCATTGATGATGCACTGGCTGATGCTAAAAACGTGCTTGAAACCCAGATCCACTAAGGGCTGAGCACTGCGGAGAAAACATATGAAAGATATAAAACGACTTCTTTATGTGGTTTGTTGTGCGGTTTTCTTTATCGGGATTTATATTCTTTCAGACATCTATGCCGGCGAGGCGGTTGGTAAATATGCCTATGAGATTAGTGAAGGCAACAGTAAACTGACGGAAAATGATCAGGTGACTATGGACAGTGTGTCCATAGAAACCCAGATCAGAGATTATGTGTCGTCTGTCGGCCAACAGAAAGTAACTTTATCTTTTGTGGGTGATATTACCTTTGAAAGCGGACAGTTGGAACGTTACTATGATGCGACAACGGAAAGCTTTGACTTTTCAAACAGCTTTCGCTACATTTCACGTTATTTGCGTGCATCGGATATGACAGCAGCCAATCTGGAAACTGTGATGGCAGGGCCGGATGAAGCGTATGAGGATGTTTTTGATCAGTATGGTACAGCAGGCTTTCTCTACAATGCACCGGAAATTGCTGCTCAGAATATAAAAAATGCCGGAGTATCCTTATTGCAGACGGCCAACGAACATTCAGGCGATTTCGGTATGGATGGTGTCAAAACGACACTTCAGTATCTTTCGGATGCAGGTATAAAGAGTATAGGAACACAAAAGTCTTCCAGCGATAAACGCTATACCATTGCTTCAGTTCGAGGTTTGAAGGTTGGATATGTGGCATATACCAATGATCTGAATCAAGAACTGGACAGTGAAGAAAGCTATGGAATCAATACATTGGATAATTTTGACGAGAGTAAGATCAGCCAAATGTGTGACGATGTCATGGCAGCCCGCCGTGATGGTGCTGATTTTGTCGTTGCCATGGTTTATGCCGGCGAAGTTTATGACACGACACCGAGTGATCAGCAGAAAGCACTTTTTGACGCACTTTTTGATGCGGGAGCAGATATTGTTGTTGGCACAGAGCCGTATGCGGTTCAGCCGATTGAAATACGTGAATTGACAGACACAGATGGAACTTCTAAAAAAGGTGTGGCGATCTATTCTCTGGGTACGTTCTTAGGCTGTGAACAGTATGGTGCATCCTATGTAGATAATGATATTGGTGTCATTCTCGACGTTATGATCGATAAAGAAGGCAGCAGCAAATCGAAAATTACAGGTATTGGAATCACACCAACCTGTATTACATATACGGATGATGATATCTTTGTCCTTCCGGCAGCGGAAGTAAAGAATAATCCATCCAATTTTGCAGATGTGGTTGATGATTCAGCCATGGAGCGTATAAATACAGCTTATGAGGAGCTTATTCCATGGATGTTAAAAGATACGGGCTTATCCGGTCAATATTCCGGCAATTCCTATGTGATAAATTTCTAAAATTTAGGTTGACGAATTTGGAATATATGATATACTTATAACAGTGCTATGTGAAAAATAAACCCACAGTTGTATAGCGCAATACGCAACTGGAGGGAGGTAAGGTGTGAGCTATGTCAAACGTAATCGTTAAAGAAAACGAAACATTGGACAGTGCTTTACGCAGATTCAAAAGAAACTGTGCAAAGGCTGGTATTCAGCAGGAGATTCGTAAGAGAGAACATTACGAAAAACCAAGTGTTAGACGTAAGAAAAAATCAGAAGCTGCTAGAAAGCGCAAATATAAATAATCTTCGGATACCTGGATATAAAAGCTATAACGTAAGTTATAGCTTTTTTTACGTGCATAAGGATTGTCCAGAGGCGGATGGTGTCTAATACATAATATCCGATTTACAGGCATAAACTTTAGAAAAAACGGAGTCCTCTCTTGTTTGAAAAATGGCTGAATGATGTATCTTTTTTGCCCGATGAAATCGATAAAGATCTGCCGCTTATTTATATCCTTGGCCAGAATAAAATAAAAATTTTAAATTATAAAAAGGTTTTACACTATAATTCCGGAGAAATGGTGCTTTTATTAAAAAAACAAATGCTGATCATACAGGGAAAGCAGCTGGATATTGAGTATTTCAATGAGGATGAGCTATGTATCCGGGGTCACATAATTTCAGTAACCTATCAGGGTGGATGAAAGGTTGGTGACAAGTGTGGAGAGAATATTTTACTGGCTGAAAAGCTATCTGGTGTGCCATTTAAAAGGCGGAGATATGGAACGTTTATTTAATCTGTGCCGGTACAATGGAATTGAATTCTGGAATATGTCCTATCAGGAGGGTGTATGCCAATGCTGTATAGCCCTGGAAGATTTCTGGAAGATACGACCCTTTTTAAGAAAGACGAAGGTCAGGATTCGGATAAAAAAACGCTGTGGCCTGTCTTTTTTAATGGCTTTTTTAAATCGCCGAAAAGGACTGTGGATTGGGATGCTCGGCTGTATCTTTGTGCTGTATTTTTTATCTGCTCATATATGGAAATTTGAATTTTATGGAAATTCTTATTATACGGACGAACGTCTTACAAAATATCTGGAGGAGACGGAGAATATCCGCTGCGGCATATGGAAACAACATATTGACGGTGCCCTTCTTGAAGAAAATCTACGTCTTTCATTTCCGGATATTTCATGGGTGTCTGTCCGAATGGAAGGCACATCGCTCATCATTTCCCTGGAGGAAATGGTCAAATATGAAAAATCCGAAGATGCTTTGCAGTTTCCGAGATATATCTGTGCAGCTAAAGATGGAGAAATCCTGTCGATGGTGACCCGGAGCGGTACACCAAAGGCAATAGTCGGTCAGGAAGTGAAGGCCGGAGATCTGCTCATTGATGGTTCTGTAGAAATTATGGATGATTCGATGACGGTAACAGAGATTATGACGGTAGGGGCTGACGGCGATATATGGGCAAAGGTTGTGGAACCTTATAAAAAAAGATATGACTGCTCAGGTTCATCAAAAAAATATGAAAGGGCATCCTGGAAAATATGTTTATCCATAGGTGGGCATTCCTTTTCTTTTGGAAAAAATCCCTATGAAGATCAGATCATCCCCTATCATTGCTTTTCGGAAATGTGGGAGCCTTTATCTGGCATTTGCTTGCAGATCAATAGATATCGCCCCTATGAAATTGTTCCTTCATTAGAAACCATATCACAGGCAAAATCAAGAGCAGAAGAAGAACTGTCAGATACGTTTCGTGAATTCGATGAAAAAGGGGTACAAATTCTGGAAAATAATGTTAAAATATTAATGTATGAGGATCGTGTGGAAGCAGACGGATATTTTGTGTTGATCGAGCCCATTGGCAAAGCTTCGGATCATTTTTCAGACGGTACTCAAATTGATGATATAGGAGAGACACATGAGTATAACAGAAACGATGATTGATGTTCCGGCAGAACATGCTCGGAACGTTTTTGGACAGTATGATATCTTTATCAAAAAAATTGAGCGTACATTGAATGTCACCGTCATTGTCAGAGACAATATGATGAAAGTTATCGGCGACGCGGATCGGGTGAGCAAGGCGAAAAGTGTTTTTTTGAATCTGCTGGAGCTTTCCAGACGCGGCGAGATCATCAGCGAACAGAATGTGGACTATGCCCTTTCTTTGTCATTTGACAATAAGGAATCTTCAATTGTCACTTTAAATCAGGACATTATCTGTCATACGATCAATGGAAAACCGATCAAACCGAAAACTCTCGGTCAGAAATCTTATGTCGATCAGATTCGCAAAAAGATGATCGTTTTCGGGATTGGGCCTGCAGGTACAGGAAAGACCTATCTTGCCATGGCGATGGCGATCACAGCATTTAAGAATAACGAGGTGAACCGGATCATTCTTACCCGTCCGGCGATCGAAGCGGGTGAGAAGCTTGGATTTCTTCCGGGAGATCTGCAGAGTAAGATCGATCCCTATTTAAGACCTCTTTATGATGCTCTTTATGAGATTATGGGGGCCGATGCCTATATGAAAAATATGGAAAAGGGATTGATCGAAGTGGCACCGCTGGCTTATATGCGAGGACGTACATTGGATAATTCATTTATTGTTCTGGATGAAGCCCAGAATACAACACCGGCTCAGATGAAGATGTTTTTAACACGTGTCGGCTTTGGCTCAAAGGTGATTGTCACCGGTGACCTGAGTCAGAAGGATCTGCCGTCTGGTCAGAGCTCAGGGCTTGATGTGGCGTTGAAGGTGTTGAAGAATATTGATGATATCGGCATCAGCATGCTTTCCAATAAGGATGTGGTACGTCACCCGTTAGTACAGAAAATCGTTAAGGCCTATGATGACTATGAACAGCGGGAGGCACGTATTTCACGTACGAAAAAGACAAAAAACAGGAGTTGATAAATTATGGCAATTCATATAGAATATGAAACAGAGCTTTCGCTTGGAATTGATTCGGATCAGATTATTACGGATGTCATTGAAACAGCACTGGAACTGTATCAATGTCCATACGAAGCAGAAGTGAATGTGATTTTAACAGATAATCCATCGATTGCAGCAATTAATGAAGAATATCGGAATCTGGCAAAACCGACCGATGTTCTGTCATTTCCTATGCTGGATTACGAAATCCCGGGTGATTTTTCCTTTATTGAAGAGCTGTCAGCGGAAGACTGCTTTAATCCGGACAGTGGGGAACTCATATTAGGCGATATTATTATTTCTCTGGAAAAGGTCATTGAGCAGGCAGAGAATTATGGACATTCGAGAGAACGGGAATTGGGATTTTTAACGGCACACAGCATGCTTCACCTTTTTGGATTTGACCATATGGAGGAAGATGAACGGGTGGACATGGAGCAGAGACAGGAAGAGATACTGGATCAGTTGAAGTTACATCGTTAAACTACAAAAGACAGGAGTGGTAATTATGAAAAAAAGAAATATACTTGCAGTTTTTGGTCTTGCAATGATTCTTGGTCTGACCGCATGCGGAGGCAAGAAAGAGACAGCAGAGTCAGAGACAGAAACGACCGTTCAGATCACACGGGCTGAAACGGAGACGACATCCGAAGAGAGGGAACCATTGCCGGAAGGACAGATGTACAGCTACCTGACCGGTGAACCGGTGGACGAAACCATTGGTATGCAGCGTCCTTTTGCAATCATGATCAACAATATTCAGGATGCGATTCCTCAAAGCGGCATCAGCCAGGCAGAGATTGTCTATGAATGTTTAGTTGAATCCAATATTACACGATTATTATGTGAATTTCAGGATATTGAAAATCTTGATAAAGTTGGTTCCATAAGAAGTGCCCGTCATTATTATATGGATCTGGCTCAGGATGACGAGGCTGTCTTTACACATTTTGGACAGTCCATTTTTGCTGAAGAACGTATCAATGCCGGTTATCCGACGATCAGTGGTCTTTCCGGTTACGGCGGAAATGTATTCTACCGGACATCTGACAGGGTAGCACCGCACAATGTCTATTCCTCAAAAGACGGTCTTCTGGCAGGACTTGAGGCGACAGGTATGACAAGGGATTATCCGGAAGGATATGAAGGCCGTTTTAATTTTTATGCCAAAGATACAGTGCCTGCTGAAGGTGAAGCGGCTGAAATTGTAAGAATGCCATTCTCCTATGGACAGCCATGGTTTGAGTATAATGAAGAAGATGGACTTTATTATCGTTATCAGTATGGCGAGGCACATATTGATGCAGAGAATAACGAACAGTTAAAATTTAAAAATTTAATTATCCAGTATGCGGCCCGCAGTGTTATCAGTGATCAGGATCATCAGGATTATGCCCTGATCGGCAGCGGTGAAGGTTTGATCATTACCAATGGCAAAGCCACAAAAATCACATGGAAACGGGAAACAGAAAGTGATCGTACCAAGTATTACTATGAAGATGGCACACCGGCTTACCTGAATGCTGGAAAATCTTACATTTCCGTAGTGCCTTCCGAAACACCGGTCACATGTGAAGCAAAATAGAAAACATGATGAAAGAGGTTTACTATGGGTAACAGTAAAAAGAGCACAGGCAAAAATCTGATCGTACAGGGCAGTATATTAGCCCTTGCGTCTATTGTCGTGCGTATTATCGGTATTATTTACCGAATTCCATTAACAAATATTGTTGGTAATGAGGGTATGGGATACTATGGTTTTGCCTTTGAAGTATACTCAATCCTTGTTATCCTTTCAACAAGTGCCATCCCGGTTGCCGTATCCAAATTAACGGCGGCCCGGGTTGCCAAAAGGGAATACAAAAATGCACAGGCTATTTTTAAATGTTCCTTTAAGTTTGCCGCTGCATTAAGCGGTACACTGGCTTTGATCACTTTTATCGGGGCACCATGGATCTCAAAATTTATGTTTGGCGGCATCACAGAAGTTGCACCGGCACTGCGTGTGCTGGCACCGACTGTTTTTGTATGTGCCGTTATGGGTGTGTTCCGGGGATACACACAGGGGCTTGGGAATATGGCACCGACCGCTTTGTCCCAGGTTGTGGAACAGATTTTTAATGCGATCGTATCTGTCGCAGCAGCAGCCATTTTGATTTCACGCGGTGCGGCCTATGGTGCAGCCGGCGGTACGATGGGTACATTTATGGGTGCTGTGGCCAGTCTGGTCTTTTTATATTTTGTCTATTCGTCGAATCGGCCTCAGCTGGCACGTCGCGTCAAGAAAGATCCGACAAAGAAAGTGATGGATGATAAAACCATCTACAAGATGATCGCAGCAACCATCATTCCGCTCGTTTTGACATCGACAATTTATCAGATCAGCAGTCTTTTGGACTCTGCTCTGTTCAGTAACATTTTGAATGCAATTGGGTATCAGTCCTCATTTATCAGTTCACTGTATGGAATTTACAGTTCCAAATATCAGTTATTGATCAATCTGCCATTGGGTATTACAACCGCTTTGACAGTAGCCATGATGCCGGGTATTTCCGGAGCGATCGCATTGAAACAGAAAGAACGTGTGCGTGAACAGATTGATACGGTTATCCGACTGACGATGATCATCGCAATTCCATGTGCCGTAGGTGTGGCAGTTATGGGTGGTCCGATCATGCAGATGCTGTTCAATGACACGACAACACTTCCGGGAAGAATGCTGATGATCGGTGCGGTAACGATTATTTTTTATGCATTGTCCACGCTGACATCAACCATTTTACAGGGCAGCGATCATATGAGAGTTCCTGTGATCAATGCAGCCATTTCTTTAGGCATTCACATTGTATTTACAGTTGTTTTATTAGCCTTTGCAGATTTACATATTTTTGCTTTGATTTACGGAAATATTGTTTTCTCCTTCTGTATGTGTATGCTGAATTTGAGATCTTTGTCCAAATTGATCAATTATCAGATGGATATTCCGAAAATGTGTGGTGCACCGGCCATCGCTTCATTGCTCATGGGTGCGGTAACTTTCTTCGTATATAAGGGATGTCTCTATGTACTTCATTCGAATTTGATCTCAACGCTGATCGCTATTGTGATTGCAGTGATCGTCTATGCGTTATTTATGATCCTGACCCATGGAGTTACAGAAGAAGAACTGTATATGTTCCCTAAGGGGGATGCCATTGTTCGGATTTTATACCGTTTGCATCTTTTATAGTAATAAGTGAATAAAAATATAAAAAAAGCAGATACTTTTTTCGAAGGGGTGAAACCATGAAGAGAAAATGTATCTGCTTATTTTTATGGCTTCTTTTGATCGGACTATCTTTCGGCGGCGGTTATCTGTGTTTTGCATGGCCATTATCTTATAGCATTGCGGGGGACGTTCCCGATGTATTGCCTGTAACGGCAGGTAAGAAAAATTTTATAGTGCCTGGCACCCGTTTAGTTACGGAAACAATTAATCTGAAAACAGGGGAAAAGACTGTCGAAGAAACGCCCATGCCGTCGGATTATCTGGGACTTGAACGGGAAGATCTGTTATCGGAACTGAATGATTACATGATCGATATGCCGATTAAAGAGCGGGAGCAGGGACTGGTTGGTTTTGATATCGAGTCCTATTCCAAGGAATCAGTTGTTTTACGGAAAACTTATTATCCGGATGAAAATTTTAAAAAATATTATATGGTCTACAAACAGGGGCGGATCGTCGTCTATTACAGTGACCGTAAAACTGTGTTGGAGTATCCAGACGTAAAATTTTACAATCTGCCATCCGAAGTTCAATGTCAGCTTTTATCCGGCATTGAGGTGAAAGATGAGGAGGAATTGTATAATTTTCTCCAAAACTACTCAAGCTGAATTATTAAGGTCTTTCATGAATGAAAAGTTTGTGATATGATGTTAATTATCTATGTGCATTATAATTTAGTTTAGAGGAATGAATCGATAATGAAATCTGACATTATTGTGATCGGCGGCGGTGCCTCCGGGATGATTGCCGCTGTCAGTGCTGCCCAAAAGGGTGCATCTGTCGTTATTCTTGAGCGAATGTCCAGAATCGGTAAAAAATTACTGGCAACAGGCAATGGCAGGTGTAATTACACCAATCGAAAAATGAATATAAATTGTTACCACAGTCAAAATATTGCTTCGGTCTCAAAAATTCTTAATGCTTTTAGCGAAAAAGATACCGAACAGTTTTTTATGAAACTTGGTATTCTGCCAAAGGATAAGGATGGTTATGTATATCCCAATTCCATGCAGGCAGCGTCCATGCTGGATGCTCTTCGGTTTGAACTGGACCGGCTTGGAGTTCAGGTGATCACCGATGCCGATGTACAGAAAATCGCTCGAAAGGGAAAGGGATTCCAGGTAACCTGTCGGGAGGGTGACTATCAATGCCGGAAAGTGATCCTTGCTGCCGGAGGACGTGCATCTGAAAAACTCGGCTCCAATGGAAGCGGATATAGTTTGGCACGTTCCCTTGGACATCGTATTGTTCCAGTGGTTCCCGCATTGACAGGGCTCAAAGCAAAGGAAAAAGTTTATAAAAATCTGAGCGGTGTTCGTACGGAAGGCCGAGTGACGCTTTTTATTGATAATAAAGCTGTGGATTCCCATCAGGGGGAACTCCAGCTGGCTGATTATGGTATCTCCGGTATACCTGTTTTTCAGATCAGCGGTCAGGCGGCTTACGGTATTTCCGGAAACAGAAAGGTTCGATGTGAATTGGATTTTTTCCCGGAATGGACAGAAACGGAGCTTGTATCTTTTTTGAAAGAACGTCAGAAATATTTTCGAAACAGTCCGGCAGAAGTTTTTGAGACGGGACTGCTCAATCGAAAGCTGATCCGGGAATGTATCCGACTCAGCGGAAAAACGGACAGGAATGGATTGCCGGATATGGCAGTTCTGGCAAAGACGATGAAACATTTTCCGGCAACGATTACGGAAAGCCGGGGATATGAATTTGCCCAGGTTTGCGCCGGAGGAGTAGATTTATCTGAAATCCATCTGAAGAGCTGTGAATCGGTAAAATGTTCAGGTTTATATATTGTTGGGGAACTGCTGGATGCAGATGGTATCTGCGGCGGCTATAATCTCCAGTGGGCCTGGTCGACCGGCTATTTAGCGGGCAGCCATGCCGGAAAGGAGTGCAATGCTTCGAATCGGACAAATTAAACTTCCTTATCGGGAAGAGGACACAAAGGTCCTGCCATATCTATTAAAAAAAATACATATACAGGAAAAGGATATTATTTCCTGGAGAATATTCAAAAAGTCCATTGATGCTCGTAAAAAGGATGCGATTATGGCGGTATATACCGTTGATCTTGAGATAAAAAAAGAAAGTGCATTTATGAAACGGAACCGCAATAAAAATATACGTCAGGTAGAGAGGGAAGATTATCATTTCCCTGAAGCCGGAGATCAGATGATGAAAAAGCCGATCGTTATTGTCGGCAGCGGACCGGCAGGCCTTTTTTGCGGATTAATGCTGGCAAGGAATGGCTATCGCCCGATGATTCTGGAACGGGGGATGGACGTGGATGCCCGTCAGAAATCGGTTCAGGATTTCTGGGAGAAGGGGACGTTTGATCCAGAATCTAATGTCCAGTTTGGTGAAGGCGGTGCCGGAACATTTTCAGACGGCAAGCTCAATACATTAGTGAAAGATCCTTACGGCCGTCATCGAAAGGTATTGGAGCTGTTCACAGAATTTGGAGCGGATCGATCCATTACTTACGAAAACAAGCCCCATATTGGCACAGATGTATTATGTCATATTGTGAAGGCGATGCGGGAAGAGATCATTGCCCTTGGCGGAGATGTTCGTTTTCAGACAAAGCTGACCGATATACGGGTCGAAGGCGGACGGGTCCAGTCTATATGTATGAATGATCGGGAATGGATGGACTGTGAATGTCTCGTTCTTGCGGTTGGCCATAGTGCAAGGGATACATTTTCCATGCTTAAATCCCACCATATGTCGATGACAGCCAAATCTTTTGCCATCGGTGTGCGTATCGAGCATCCCCAGACGATGATCAATATGTCCCAGTATGGTATGGAGCAGGATGATATACTGGGAAGTGCTCCATACAAACTGACCCATACCTGTACGAATGGGCGTGGGGTTTATACATTTTGTATGTGTCCCGGAGGCTATGTGGTCAATGCCGCGTCGGAAGCGGATGGTACGGTAGTTAACGGGATGAGTTACCATGGACGAAATTCGGATAATGCCAACAGTGCACTGATCGTTACGGTAACACCGGAAGATTTTCCTTCAGAGGACGTGATGGCCGGTGTGGAATTTCAGCGTATTTGGGAGCATAAAGCCTATGAGGCGGGACATGGTCAGGTTCCTGTTCAGCTTTATAAGGATTTCTGTTCGGGTGAAATATCAAAAGATTTTGGCGGTGTTCGTCCAGTTCATAAAGGACAGACCTGTTTTGCAGATTTGAATCAGTGTCTGCCGCCATATGTATGCGATTGTTTAAAAGAAGGCATAGAAGCCTTTGGACATAAGATTAAAGGTTATGATCGAGAGGATGCCATATTATCTGGTGTCGAAACCCGAACATCATCACCGATCCGAATGGAACGGAATGAAGATTTTGAATCTTCAATAGCAGGCATCTACCCTTGCGGCGAGGGAGCGGGCTATGCCGGTGGTATCACATCCGCAGCGATGGATGGGCTAAGAATTGCCGAAGCCATTCGAAAAAAATACAGTCCGATGGAAAATACGGACAAATAGACAGCAGGAGGAATCAACATGTGTGATAGAGCCTTATTGAAGGGCAAAAAGAGAATTGTCGTTAAAGTTGGATCTTCGTCTCTTGTACATGAGGAGACAGGTATGATCGACTTATTTAAACTGGAACAGCTTGTCCGCATTTTATGTGATCTTCGAAATCAGGGTAAAGAGGTTGTTTTAGTATCCTCCGGTGCGATTGGTGTCGGAAGAAAGGTTCTTGGATTAAATGAACGTCCATCGACACTGCCTTTAAAACAGGCATGTGCATCGGTCGGACAGGGGGCTTTGATCGCACTTTATCAGCGTTTATTTAATGAATATCATCAGAACAGCTCACAGATTTTGATGACAAAACATACGATCGTTAAGGAAAAGAGCAGATTTAATGCAAAAAATACCTTTGACCAGTTGTTATCCATGGGCGTAATTCCGATTGTTAATGAAAATGACACCATATCAACGGATGAGATTGAATTTGGTGATAATGATACCTTGTCAGCGGTGGTGGCTGCCCTGGTGAATGCAGATCTTCTTATTCTTATGTCGGATATTGATGGATTATATACCGATGATCCGAATAAAAATAAAGATGCCAAATTTATCGAATGTGTTCCTAAGATCGAAAAAAGCTTTTATGATATGGCCAAAGGAGCCGGAAGTGATTTTGGAACCGGCGGTATGATCACAAAAATTGATGCTGCACGTATTGCAACCGATGCAGGATGTGATATGATTATTGCCAACGGACATGATTTTCGTGTGATTCACCATATTATTGAGGGAGAAACGATCGGAACTCTGTTCCTTGCTCATAAAAATGAAGATTTTAATTTGATACAGTATATCGAGGAGGGTAAAAGACATTGATCACAGATAAAGATATTGAAAGGATTAATGAATTATATAGAAAGTCGAAAACACCGGAAGGTTTGACACCGGAAGAAAAAGAGGAGCAGATGTGCCTCAGAGGTGAATATATCGCTTCCATCCGAAGAAATTTGAAGAGTCAGCTGGATACGATCACAATCCAGAAGGAAGACGGTACACTTGTAAATTTAAAAGAACGTCATCAGGAAAAATATGGAAATTAACAAAAGAAAACTTCGTAAAACAATGTCCTGTTTACGCGATGAACTGTCAGAAGATCAAATCCAGGAATGGAGTGACCGGATTTTTGAATGTATTCGGAAACATCCCATGTATTTGGATGCAGCCTGCATTTTTTCTTATGTCAGCTTTCGAAGTGAGGTCTATACATGGAATTTCAACCGCCAGATATTAAAGGATGGCAAAATACTTGCTGTACCAAAGGTACTTGAGGACGGGAAAATGAAATTTTTCCAGGTGGATGATCTGTCTCAGTTAAAAAAAGGCTATATGGGAATTTTTGAACCGGACGCATCCTGCCCCGAAATCGATTTTAGAGAAAAGGCGTTGATGATCGTTCCCGGTCTTGCTTTTGACCGCAAATTTGGCCGTCTTGGATATGGGGGCGGTTATTATGATCGATATATGGAGAAACATTCCGATCAATTGAAACTCTGTGCGGTGGCCTTTGGATGTCAGGTGATTTCGGAAGTTCCGCGGGATATGCATGATTTTTTGATGGAATACATAGTAACTGAAAATGAATGTTTGGAAAGGATGGTGCCAAATGACATTAGAGACTCTGGGAATTCAGGCAAAAAAAGCTGAAAGAGAACTACTTAAATTAAATACTACAAAGAAAAATGAATGTCTTCAGGCGGTTGCAGATCGCCTTGTCGCTTCAACCACAGAGATATTGGAGGCAAATGCAGAGGATGTCCGTATTGCCCGCGAAAAGGGAATGAAGGAATCTCTGATCGACCGTCTGGCATTGACAGAAAATCGTATTGGAGCTATGGCAGAGGGACTGATTTCTCTGATTGCCCTTGAAGACCCGATTGGGGAAGTTCTTGAAGCAAAAATCCGTCCAAACGGACTGGAGATCGGTAAAAAACGGGTTCCGCTTGGTGTGATCGGAATCATCTACGAATCCCGTCCGAATGTAACTGCCGATGCCTTTGGTCTTTGTTTTAAAACAAGCAATGCCGTTATTTTGAAAGGCGGCAGTGATGCGATCCATTCGAATAAAGCTATTGTGAATGTTATCCGCAAGGCTTTGGATGCCATGGGTGTGACACCGGATGCCATTCAGCTTGTGGAAGATACAAGCCGGGAGACAGCGAAAAAAATGATGCAGATGAACCAGTATCTGGATGTATTGATTCCTCGCGGCGGGGCGGGTCTCATTCGTACCGTTGTAGAAAACAGTACCGTACCAGTGATAGAGACGGGTACAGGTAACTGCCATATTTATGTGGATGCATCTGCTGATATTGACATGGCAGTGAATATTATCGACAACGCTAAAACTCAGAGAACCGGTGTATGCAATGCCTGTGAATCGCTTGTTATTCACAAAGATATTGCAGATCAGGTGCTCCCTGCAGTCTGCGAGCGTTTATTCAATAAAAATGTCGAGATCCGCGGTGACGAAAAGTGCTGCCGCATCAATTCCCGAATTATTCCGGCAACGGAAGAAGATTGGGGACAGGAATATCTGGACTATATTTTATCTGCAAAAATTGTAAATAGCCTGGATGAAGCGATCGATCATATCAATCGTTATAATACGAAGCACTCAGAAGCCATTATTACAAAGGATTATGCCAATGCCCGCAGATTTTTAGAGGAAATTGACGCTGCTGCCGTATATGTCAACGCATCTACCCGTTTTACAGATGGCTTTGAATTCGGTTTTGGTGCGGAAATCGGTATCAGCACCCAGAAGCTTCACGCGAGAGGACCGATGGGACTTAAAGAATTAACAACGACAAAATATATTATTTATGGAAATGGTCAGATCCGGCCATAAATCAGGGGGAACTATGTTAACAGAACATCTTACAGAAGCCGAACGTCAGTATTATTATATGGAACAGTGTCATCAGTGGGTGAAAGAACAGGAAGAAAAGCTTGGTCGTCCTTTAACGGCCTCTGTCATTACCTTCGGATGTCAGATGAATGCCAGAGATTCCGAGAAACTGACAGGTATTTTGGAAAAAATCGGATATACGATGGTCGATTCGGAAAAGGCGGATTTTGTTATCTATAATACATGTACGGTGCGTGAAAATGCCAACTTGCGTGTTTATGGACGTTTAGGCCAGATGAAACAGGTTAAAAAGAAAAATCCATCCATGCTCATCGCTCTTTGCGGATGTATGATGCAGGAACCGGAAGTTGTGGAGAAACTGAAAAAGAGCTATCGTCACGTGGATCTTATTTTCGGAACCCATAATATTTTTAAATTTGCAGAATTGATCTACCGTCGGATTACGGAAAATACAATGGTCATTGATATTTGGAAGGATACAGATCAGATTGTGGAAGATCTTCCAAATGATCGCAAATATCCGTTTAAAACCGGTATCAATATTATGTTTGGATGCAATAACTTCTGCAGCTATTGTATCGTACCGTATGTGCGGGGACGTGAACGCAGCCGGTTGCCGGAAGATATTATAAAAGAAATTGAAAATGCAGTTGCGGATGGTGTGGTAGAGATCATGCTCCTGGGACAAAATGTCAATTCTTACGGAAAGAATCTTGAGAATCCGATCAGTTTTGCAGAATTACTCCGTCGTATCTGCAAGATTGACGGCCTTTTAAGGGTACGTTTTATGACATCTCATCCGAAGGACTTATCCGATGAACTGATCCAAGTGATGTCCGAAGAACCGAAGATCTGCAGTCACCTGCATTTGCCGCTTCAGTCCGGAAGTACACGTATTTTAACAAAGATGAACCGTAAATATTCAAAAGAAGATTATCTTCTGCTTGTTGATAAGCTTCGCAAGGCCTGCCCGGATATTTCTCTGACGACGGATATTATTGTTGGTTTTCCGGGAGAAACCGAAGAAGACTTCCAGGAAACTCTGGATGTGGTTGAAAAAGTCGGATACGACAGTGCCTATACATTTATTTATTCCAAGAGAACAGGAACACCTGCGGCGGTTATGGAAGACCAGGTGCCGGAGGATGTGGTGAAAGATCGATTTAACCGACTTCTCGACAGAGTACAGACCATTGCTGCAAAGGTATGCAGCCGTCATGAAAATACAGTTCAGGATGTTCTCGTGGAAGAAGTCAACAGTCAGGATCCATCTCTTGTTACAGGACGTATGAGTAATAATACCGTCGTTCATTTTAATGGAGATGAATCAATGATTGGTAAAATTGTACCGGTATATCTGAAATCCTGCAAAAACTTCTATTATATGGGAGAAGCAGCAGCAGATCATAAATAATTATTATAACTGAAAAGAGGAATTCCCTATGACAAAAAAGATTGATGTGGCAGATATTTTCGGCTCTCTTGTTTTTAATGATGCAACGATGCGGGAGAGACTTCCAAAACAAATCTATAAAGAATTAAAACAGACGATCGCAACCGGTGGGGAGCTGGACAGTCATGTTGCTGAGGTTGTTGCCAATGCCATGAAAGACTGGGCTGTTGAAAAAGGTGTGACCCATTACACCCATTGGTTCCAGCCACTGACCGGTATTACAGCGGAAAAACACGATGCCTTTATCAATCCATCGGAGGATGGCGGTGTTATCCTTGAATTTTCCGGCAAAGAATTGATCAAAGGTGAACCGGATGGTTCTTCCTTCCCATCAGGTGGTCTGCGTGCAACCTTTGAAGCACGTGGATATACAGCGTGGGACTGCACATCACCGGCATTTATCCATGAATCACCGAGTGGCACAAATGTTCTTTGTATTCCGACCATTTTCTGTTCCTATACAGGCGAAGCATTGGATAAGAAAACACCGCTGCTCCGTTCGATCGAGGCAGTCAGTGAGCAGGCACTCCGTCTGATCCGGGCTTTTGGCGATACAGAGGCGAAAAAGATCATTACAAGTGTCGGACCAGAACAGGAATACTTCCTTGTTGATAAGGATACATACAATCAGCGGGAAGACTTGTTCTTTGCAGGACGTACACTGTTCGGGGCACCGGCACCGAAAGGACAGGAATTGGACGATCATTATTTCGGAAGTGTGAAAGAACGTGTTTCTGCATATATGAATGATCTGAATGAAGAACTCTGGAAATTGGGCGTTTCGGCAAAAACACAGCATAACGAAGCGGCTCCAGCACAGCATGAACTGGCACCAATTTATAATACGACCAATATTGCCACAGACCATAATCAGCTTATTATGGAAACGATGAAGAAAGTGGCACTGCGTCATAATCTTGTTTGTCTTCTTCATGAAAAACCGTTTGCAGGCATTAATGGTTCCGGAAAACATAATAACTGGTCTCTGTCAACGGATACGGGAGTGAATCTCCTTGATCCGGGTATTACACCGCACCAGAATAAACGATTCCTCTTAATCTTATCGGCAGTTCTCAAGGCGGTTGATGAATATGCACCGTTACTTCGGGAATCTGCTGCAAATCCGGGAAATGATCAGCGTCTTGGCGGTTACGAAGCTCCGCCGGCAATTATTTCCGTATTCCTTGGAGAACAGTTGGAAGATGTATTGTCTCAGTTATGTGAAAAGGGTGAGGCAACTCACAGTAAGATGGGAAGCAAACTGGATGTGGGTGTTTCTACTGTACCATCCTTTGTCATGGATGCTACAGACCGGAACCGTACGTCACCGTTTGCATTTACAGGCAATAAGTTCGAATTCCGTATGGTTGGTTCCACAGCCTCCATTGCTGACTCCAGTACAGTGATCAATACGATCGTGGCAGAAACCTTCCGTCAGGCTGCAGATATTCTGGAAGCTTCCGATGATCCGGTGATGGCAGCCCACGATCTGACAAAAAAATGGATCAGCGAACATATGCGTGTGATCTATAACGGTAATGGTTATTCACAAGAATGGGTTGAGGAAGCTGAACGCAGAGGCCTTCCAAATATCACAAATATGGTGGATGCTCTGGAATGTCTTACAGAAGAGTCAACGATTGAACTTTTTGAAAAACATAAAGTTTTGACACGTATTGAGCTGAACTCACGTCAGGAAGTCGGATATGAGACCTATTCGAAAGCGATCAACATTGAGGCTCGTACCATGATCGATATGGCACGAAAACAGATCATTCCTGCAGTTATTCGCTATACGACAACTGTTGCCCAGTCGATTGCTGCGGTAAAATCCGTTGGTGCAGATGCATCGGTTCAGGAAGCATCTCTGGCTGAAATTTCAAAGCATCTTGTAGCATTGAATACTGCTCTAACTAAGCTTGAAAGAGCAGTGGATGAGGCAGCATCCATTAAAAATTCTAAAGATCAGGCAATCGCCTATCGGGATGAAGTATTGACAACCATGTCGGAAGTGCGTACACCGGCGGATGCTCTAGAAATGCTGGTTGATAAAAACGTATGGCCATTTCCAACCTATGCTGATTTATTATTTAATGTTTAATCGTTTTCAAATGAGCGACATCTGGTTTAAAAGCCGGGTGTCGCTTGTTTTATTGTTGGTACCTGGTGACATTAACAGAACATTTTACGCCTTTTTTCCGAAACTATTGACTATATGGCAATTCGAGTTATAATATAAATAGATTTATATAAAAAGAATTACATAATTTGATTTATAAACAAAAGGAGATTCAGGATGTCACCAAGAGTACAGATTCCAAAAGAAAAGATATTAGAAACCGCATTACAGCTGTTGATCCGGGATGGACATGAGGCAATTACGATCAAGGCGGTGGCAAAGGAACTTGGCACTTCCACACAGCCAATTTCATGGACCTTTGGAAATATGGAAAATTTCAGAACAGCGTTGGCAGAATATGCGTTGAACTATGCCAATCAAAAGATGTATTCGGATTCTGAAGATCCGATGGAAGCCTATGGAAAGGTTGGTATGGGGTATGTAGATATGGCTTTGGATGAACCGAATCTGATTCGCTTTCTTCGCTCTGATGAAAAACGACTTCAGGGCGGTGGTGGTCTTGGAGGCAGTTTTGATCAAAAAGCGAAAGCTGACAGACAAAAAGCACTTGCCAGGAAGTATGGTTGTACAGAGGAAGAGGCCGGTGAATTTATGCTGAATATGATCATTTACACACAGGGACTTGTATCTATGATTTTGTCAGACGGAATCCATATTGAGAGAGAAGATGCATATCAGTTACTGCATGGAATGGCGAAAATGATGATCCATTCCTTTGAAGAGGAGAAAGTGGACGATGAAAAAAGACAATAAAGTAAGTCATAAATATCAATCGCTTGGCATGAGTTTGGGTATGTGCCTGGGCATGTCGATCGGTATGGCGGTGGGAGAGTTATTATTTGATAATCAATCCTTAGGAATGTGTATGGGACTTTCGATTGGAATGTTGATCGGAATGTCGATCGGAATCCATAAGGATCAAATAATAAATGAACAGCTGGAAACCAAAGGATATACAATTCTTGAAATCATTCCTAAAGATATCCCTCTGGAAGAATATGAGGTGAAGATTGCCGATAAAAATGGGGAGATTTATGTTGCTGCAGTATCAAAGGGAGATATGGAAACAGAAACTTTTGAAGTTGGCGACTTAGTATATATGGATGAGGATGGACATATTGAACAGGCTGTTGATAAAGAAGAAATAGAAAACTAAAATAATTAATCAAAAGGATACGGAGGAAATGTAAGATGAATACACATATTATAAATCGTTTACTTTTTATAGCAAGTGTCGGACTGTTAATTGCAGCAGCCATCTTTTTAGGTATTTCGATATTTGACGGCAGCAAGGACACAGGGATACTCTGTATAGCATTCTTTTGTATCATTCTTTCGAATCTTTTCAGTTTGATCAGAAATCAAAATAAAAAGAATGAATGATGAATTTTCGTTTGATTTTTGTTAATCCGGCCAAAAGGCTTGATTATAAATATTATTTTTTATTAAAGGATATTGCTGTTTGAGAAAAAACAACACATTGGAGATTGTGGCATAACCGGGAGGTTATCGAGCACGATCAAATCGAAACCTCCCAGTATTGCAGTCAACAATCATCAGGAGGAAAAATCAATGAATAAAAATGACTATTTAATACGTTTGGAAACACCTGCAGACCATGCAGAAACAGAATATTTAGTAAGAGAATCTTTTTGGAATGTGTATCGACCGGGATGCCTGGAGCATTATGTACTTCATTGCTTGCGGGAAGATCCGGATTTTGTACCGGAACTTGATTTTGTCATGGAGAAAGACCACAAAATCATCGGACAGAATATCTTTGTAAAAACACATATTCAGGCGGATGATGGACGAAAAATTCCGATTATGACCATGGGGCCGATCTGTATTGCACCGGAATTCAAACGCCAGGGATATGGAAAGATTCTTTTAGATTATTCTCTGCAGAAAGCAAAAGAAATGGGAGCAGGAGCCTTATGTTTTGAGGGTAATATTGATTTCTATGGAAAAAGCGGATTTAACTATGCATCCGAATTTGGAATTCGATATCATGGATTGCCGGAAGGTGCAGATGCATCCTTCTTTTTGTGCAAAGAGCTGATTCCGGGTTATTTCGACGGTGTAACCGGTGAATATGCAACGCCAAAAGGATATTTTGTGGATGAAGAAGAATCCGAAACATTTGATAAGCATTTTCCATACAAAGAGAAATTAAAATTACCAGGACAACTGGTGTAAAGCGTTTTCAGACAAAACTGGTGGGGCTTTATGCCCCACCGGGAAACAAAGGGGTGACGTTTTATGGAAGCAATCAAAACTGTAAAATTAACGAAATATTATGGGAAATCGAGAGGGATTGTTGACCTTGATCTTACAGTAAACAAAGGCGAGTTTTTTGGATTTATCGGGCCGAATGGGGCTGGGAAATCGACCACGATACGTACGTTGCTTGGACTTATAACACCAACGGAAGGCAGTGCACAGATCTTCGGATTGGATATTATCAGGGATAAAAAGAAGATTTTGCAGAGAATTGGATATCTGCCGTCTGAGGCAGCATTTTATTCCGGAATGAAAGTAAAAGATGTTATAAAGCTGTCTGCCAATCTGCGTAAAAAGGATTGTACGGCCGAGGCAAAATTACTCTGTGAACGTTTACAGCTTGATATCACCCGAAAAGTAGAAGAACTGTCTTTTGGAAATAAAAAGAAAGTTGCCATTGTCTGTGCCTTGCAGCATAGACCGGAACTTTTGATATTGGATGAACCGACCGGAGGCCTGGATCCACTGATGCAGAAAGAATTTTTTGATATTTTGCAGGAACGCAATAAAGGTGGGGCAACGGTTTTTCTGTCCAGTCATGTTCTTTCGGAAATTCAGCATAACTGTACTCGGGCTGCAATTATTCGTGATGGAAGGATCATTGCTTGTGACAGCGTGGAGGCATTATCCAAAACAAATGCCAAACGGATTTCGATCCATGGAAAAGTAAAGCTGGAAATGCTTGATGGCATTCGTGACAGAAAAGATTCTGGCGATTCCGTCAATTTCCTTTTCAGTGGAGATATGAATCATCTGATGAAGACTTTAGCTGCCGGTCAGATCACCGATCTGACAATTACAGAGCCGGACCTCGAAGAGATATTTCTGCATTATTATGAAAAAGGCGGTGATACAATATGACACTCGTAAAGCATGAATTAAAGCAGGGAAAAATTTCGTTTCTCATATGGACAGCGTCTATTGGATTTTTGCTTGCCGTCTGTGTGTTTCTTTTTCCTGAAATGAAGGGACAGATGGATAATGTCAGTGATATGTTTTCATCTATGGGTTCTTTTTCGGCAGCCTTTGGTATGGATCGGCTGAACTTTGGTACCTTGATTGGGTTTTATGCGGTCGAGTGTGGTAATGTTCTTGGACTTGGCGGTGCTTTTTTTGCATCCCTTTGTGCCGTTGGGATTCTTAGCAAAGAGGAGAAGGAACGAACCGCAGAATATCTTTTGACACATCCTGTTAGCCGTATGAGAATTATTACCGAAAAGCTGATAGCCGTTCTCATCCAGATTACGGCTATGAACCTGATCATATATGCGATTTCTGTGGGCTCCATTGCAGCTATCGGTGAAGAGATTCTATGGAAAGAGATGAATTTGCTCCATCTCGCGTATTATCTGATGCAGATTGAGCTGGCAGGTATTTGTTTTGGCATTTCTTCTTTCCTGCATAAAGGGAGTGCTGGAGTTGGACTTGGAATTGCGGCGATGATGTATTTTCTGAATCTCATTGCAAATATTGCCGAAGTCGCAGATTTTTTGAAATACATAACACCGTTCGCCTATTGTGAGGGAGCGGATATTGTAAGCAGCGGCAGCCTGGATGAAACGAAAGTCGTTATTGGCATGGTATTGGGAATCGCCGGAGTTGTTATTGCTTATATGAAATACACAAGAAAGGATATTCGGTAAATGTGAGAAATCATGTTAAATGGAATGTTCCAAACACGATCACCAGTCTTCGTATATTTGGATCAATCATTCTCTTGAGCCTGAAACCACTTTCCCTGTCTTTTTTTGTGATCTACACAATGACTGGGGCGACAGATGTATTGGATGGCTGGATTGCTCGGAAAACAGGAACAACATCTGAGACTGGAGCCAGATTGGACAGTATGGCAGATTTGTTTTTCTATGCGGTTACGATGATACAAATTGTTCCTATTTTGCTGAAAAAACTTCCAATAAGAATATGGTATTCGGTGGCACTGATTGTGGTGTTACGATTTTCGTCCTATGTGGTGTCAGCAATAAAATTTCACAAATTTGTTTCGGTCCACACGTATCTGAATAAATTCACTGGCTTGGCTGTCTTTGCAGTGCCTTACATGATTTGTTTGCCTGTTATCATTTCGATATGTTGGGCAATTTGTGCCATTGGCCTATTGTCATCTCTGGAAGAACTGTTCATCCAGATAATGGCAGCAGAGTATTATGCGGACAGAAAATCAATTTTTGAAAAAGGAAGAAAAGAAAACTTACAGAGGAACTCGGAGGTGCATAATGGACACGATCGCTTTGAAAAGAGGATTTAATTCAAATCAGTTAAAAATGGTGGCAATCATTGCAATGACTATCGATCATTTGACATGTGTGATTTTTCCGGGCTATCCAAAAACATGGTGGATTCTGCTGCTCCATGTGATCGGAAGACTGACAGCCCCAACAATGTGGTTTATGATATCCGACGGGTATCATTATACACATAATCTGAGAAAGTACATAGGAAGGCTGTTTATATTCGCATTTATTTCCCATTTTGCCTATAACTTTGCCTTTGGAATTCCTTTTATTCCATTTCAGACCAGTATATTTAATCAGACCAGTGTCATCTGGTCTCTTGCATGGGGTGTTGTGGCCGTTGCTCTTACAGATGATGAACACTTTTCATTGAAACAGTGGCAGAAAGTTCTGGTGGTGCTTATAATCTGTGCAATCACCTTCTGCTCGGATTGGAGCTGTATCGCAGTGTTGGCGATTCTGGGAATACATTCCAATAGGGGTAATCTGAAAAAGCAGGTGATTCAGATGATGACATATGTGGGAATGTATGCACTTGTCTATTTTCTGTTTATTGATAAGGTATATGGAATTATCCAGCTGTTCGTTATCATTTGCGTGCCGTTTATCAAAAATTATAACGGTGAGAGGGGCCAATGGAAGGGCATGAAATGGTTTTTCTATATTTATTATCCGGCCCATTTGTTTATCTGTGGATTGATCCGGATTGCTCTTTATGGAAATATCAGTGTGTTAATAGGTGGTTAAAGAAAAAGGTTACAGATCCTTGGAATAGAGAAACTTCAGAAATATTTAAGGTTTTTGTCGATGGTATGCACATGGTAAATATGATATGATAAATTATAAATAGGATTTCGGTGGGATGAGATTATGAAGAGAAAAATAATATTATCTACTGCATTTATAATAAGTTTGTTACCAATGCTGCTTAACCAGTATGGAGGCGCAAAAGGTGTTCAGGAAATCAGTGGGATCATCAATTTGCTTAATCCAATAGGTATACTGTCTGTGGTGATATTTATTGCGGGTGTTTGGATGCCTTTCAAAAAAGAAACGACGAGTAAAATTCTTGGATTCTTGGGTACATTCGGCATTGTTGTTTCAGAAATATACAAATTTTTTACATGGCATGCAATGACGATTACTGGAGAAATAAGTATTCAGAACAGTGTAATGCTTGCATATCCGGAGTTTTATGTGGGGTTAGTTGTATCTGTAATTATGGTTGTCATTTATGTTATTGTTTGTAATACAGAAGAAGGTAACAACCCTTGAGAAAGGAGACTCGAATGAAATCACATAGAAAGAAAATGATAGCACCAATTATCATTACGATCCTCATAGTTGCATATTATGTTGTTTACTTTGGCCTGCTTATCGCCTTGATCGATGGCGTAGGCAAGTATGTATTAGGCATAGTACCCTTGCTGTTTGCGGCAATCATGGTCAAAGTTTGCATAGAAAGAATAAAGGAAATAAGGGAAGGTGAAGAAGATGATCTTAGTAAATACTGATTATATTAATGGTAAAGAACTGGAAATGTTATCTCTTGTAAAAGGAAGTACCATCCAGACAAAAAATCTTGGTAAAGATATTTCCCAGAGTTTAAAAACACTGGTAGGCGGCGAATTAAAGGCATATAACGATATGATGAATGATGCCAGAGCTCTTGCAACAAAAAGAATGGTTGCTGAGGCAGAGGAATTAGGTGCCGATGCGGTTGTAAATATTCGGTATTCTTCAGCAGCAGTTATGCAGGGAGCAGCAGAGGTCATTGTATATGGTACAGCTGTTAAGTTTGTAAAATAGGAGATGGGGATAGCCCAGTCTTTACAGCAGCAGTTCATACGAAGGAGAAACAGATATGTACATCTATAAAACAGAAATTTTGACAGTGAGTACAAAATGGTTTTCAGATAAAGCAGATCAGGAAGATATCGCATTGCTGGATGACCTGATCAATGAGAGAGCCAGAGATGGCTGGGAACTTGTGACATACGATTATATGGCGACATCTATGCAGATTAAAGGTGCATTTGTGATTACGTTTAGAAAGAGCCAGGAATAACGGAAAACTTATGAATGGGCGAAAGGCTTGAAAAATCAGCTTTTCGCCCATTACTTGAATTATTCATACTTTTTACCCACAATATAGACGGGGATAAACATACAAGATAGTGTGAGGAATAATAAAACATAACCACCAATGTAAGTGTAATGTTCTGGGAAAACATTCATTATCAGAACTTGAAGAATAGGATACAATACCATGCTGCAAACAGCCCAGATACGCAATGCTTGCAGTATGTGTGG
>JAXJRF010000160.1:0-1956 GCA_036310765.1 Frisingicoccus sp. | reverse complement strand
GACCTGTTCTGCATACTGAAGTGCATCATATACCATATTCCGAACAGGCATGGCATAATGTATATCCGATTGATTCTCAATTCCAAGAATCAGATATACAGAGGATTCATCTGTTTTCACATTCAGATATTTTAGTTCGTCCCGATATTTTTGAACAGGAACACCAACGCCATCTGCACCATAAGGAACAGCAATTGCTGTAGTATCTAATGTATGCAGGTCTTCCGGGTGAATCACCTGTTCTCCGTTGTAGATTAAATAGTTAAAAGCATCTGCAAAGATATGGCTGTCTGCCATATAGTTTTTGGTTATCGTGTCTGTTTTTCCTATTGCCCTCCGTCCTTTCTTGATAGGATAAAGGCAATACCTATTTACATATAAAATAAAGTACACACATTTAGTTTATCATAGAAGAAAAGGGGATTCAATAAAAGCTTTGATATGATTTTTTCATAGGGTGTTTTTTGGAAAGTAAGTATGATATAATAGACAAGTTTGATATGAATGATTCAAAAAACGAAAGAAAAGAGGCATTTTAATGAGTGATACATCAAGTAACAGAATGACAGAAGGATCGATTCCAAAGCAAATCGTGGCATTTGCCATTCCATTGTTTTTGGGAAATCTTTTTCAGCAATTATATAATGTAGCAGATTCCCTGATCGTGGGTAATGTTTTGGGCAGTGAAGCATTGGCTGCGGTGGCATCTTCCGGGAGCTTAATCTTTCTGATGACAGGATTTTTTCAGGGGATGGCTATGGGTGCCGGAGTCATCATATCAAGGTATTTCGGTGCAAGAGACGGCAAGGCGGTACACAGGGTTGTGCATACGGACATTGCCTTTGGGTTCATTTGTGGATTACTCATGATGGCCATGGGGGTATTGTTTACACCTCAGATTTTAAAGCTTATGGGGACACCGGCGGATGTATTTCCAAATTCAGTTGCCTACCTTCGAGTGTATTTTCTGGGATCTTTGGCGGTAGTTTTATACAATATCTGTATGAGTATTTTGAATTCGGTGGGTGACAGTAAACACCCGCTGTATTATCTGGTTTTTTCATCCTGCGTGAATATTGTTCTGGACCTTATTTTTTGTGGGATTTTCCATCTGGGCGTGGCATTTGCAGCACTTGCAACAATCATATCCCAGTTTTTAAGTGTTATTTTATGTATGTATCGGTTAGTGCGTATTGATGCTGTGTATCAGGTTCATTTGAAAGAAATCCGTTTGGAATTACCGGTTCTTCAAAAAATTTTGACACTCGGTCTGCCGTCCGGACTTCAGAATTCGATCATTTCTCTGGCAAATGTGGTTGTTCAGTCGAATATTAATGCCTTTGGCAAAATGGCTATGGCCGGATGTGGAGCTTATCAGAAAATTGAAGGCTTTGGTTTTCTTCCAATTACCTGTTTTACCATGGCACTTATGACATTTGTCGGTCAGAATCTTGGGGCAAAAGAGTATGGACGTGTAAAAAAAGGAGCTATTTTCGGTATCGGATGTGTGTTGGTTTTATCTGAGGCAGTGGGTGTGTTGATATATACGTTTATTCCACAATTGGTTGCACTTTTTGATAATCAGCCGGAAGTCATTGGATTTGGTACGCTCCATGCGAGAACAGTTACCCTGTTTTATTTTCTGCTGGCATTTTCTCATGCCTGTGCTGCAATTTTGCAGGGGGCAGGAAAGTCGGCGGTATCCATGGGCGTCATGGCATCGGTATGGTGCGGTATACGTGTGACTTACATAACGATTGTGGGAAAATTATTCCACAATCTCCAGTGGATTTTAAGAATTTACCCGATCACATGGGGGATCAGTTCGGTGATATTTGCAATCTATCTGCTGAAGTCGGATTGGATGCACAGTTATGATAAATTGAGAACATAATCAAGATGCAAAATTTGTGACATTAAAGGAGAACACTAGATTTTATGAAACAAACAGCAAAT
>JAXJRF010000159.1:0-2053 GCA_036310765.1 Frisingicoccus sp. | reverse complement strand
CAACTACAAAAATAAAATACTGGATTAAAAATGCCGCAGCGCCATACTGGTCAACTCGGTAGGGAAATAACCATATATTTCCCATTCCGACTGCCGATCCGACGCAGGCAAAAACAAATCCCACTTTGCTGCCAAATATTTCTCTGTTCTTTTCCATTTTATTTTCCCCATCATCTCTTCATAAATTTTACACGTAACTTTGCTCGACCGTAATGACGGCATTGTAATTTGGATTCATGATATGTATCAGATCCCGCACCTTTGCCTCAATCTCAAACTTATCCTTCAATGCGTCTGTCGGCACAACCAGATCAAAGATCAGGTTGCTGTGAGTGTTTCCACGTACCATACGAAAATCGTGAATTTTCCAGGAGGCATCCAAAGTACGTACTAACGCCTCCACTTTCTCACGCATCAGATTCAGTTCTTCATCATCCGTCACTACCGGGTCCATGTGAATCGTCGCCGTACACTGGAACTCCTGCATCAGATCCCGTTCCACATTATCGATCATATCATGGGCCTCCATAATATCTTCTTTGTAGGAAATCTCTGCATGGAGTGTGATCATGCGTCGTCCCGGTCCATAATCATGAATGACCAGATCATGGATGCCAAGGATCATATCTTCCTGCATCACACGCTTTTTAATATTATCCACCAGATCCGGATCCGGTGCCTGGCCAAGCAATGGCTGTATGGTTTCCTTGGCCGCATTAAATCCTGCTACACAGACAAACAATGCCACCAGAACACCGATAAAACCATCGATATTCTTACCGGTGATCATCGTCACGATGACCCCGACAAGCACCGCCGATGTGGCAATACAGTCGCTTAAGCTGTCCGTTGCCGTCGCCTGCATCGCTTGCGATTTGATCTTATGGCCTAAATTAAAATTAAAACGAGCCATCCACATCTTCATCAGAATAGACGCAATGAGAATCACAATCGATATCGCACTGAAACTTAATGCTTCCGGATGTAAGATCTTCTCCACCGATGTCTTTAACAGCTCAAACCCAGTCATCAAAATCGCAGCTGCAACAAACAGCCCCGAAAGATATTCAATCCGACCATGTCCAAAAGGATGATCCGGATCTGCCGGTTTTCCCGCCATATAAAACCCGATCAGGGTTACGATTGAAGATGCCGCATCCGACAAATTGTTGAACGCATCTGCCATAATAGAAACAGCCCCTGTCATCAATCCTGCCAGAAGCTTACATGTAAATAAAATCACATTGCAGACAATTCCAACCAAACCGGACAGTCGACCGTACGCTTGACGCACTTTGGCATCCTCAACATGATCACTGTCCCTGATAAAACAACGCACTAGAAGTTCAGTCATTTTTATCTCCTCCAATTTTGATTGTATGCTAAGCATCATTATACTATGTCAGGAGAAAAAAACAAAGTATACTTTTTATGATCCTGATTAAATTTCCCTTTTTACAGGAAAGATGATGGTTATACATGTGCCCACATCGGGCTCACTTTCAATGCTGACCTGTGCGTCATGGAGTATGGCTCCATGTTTGACAATGGACAGGCCAAGTCCTGTACCTTCTGTTTCCCTGGAATGGCTTTTGTCCACCCGGTAAAAACGTTCGAAAATCCGCTCCTGCTCGTCTTTCGGAATTCCGATACCTGTATCCTTTACAGACCATCGCACATGCTGTCCTTCCGGATCAGCCATTTCCATACAGATATGTACAGAACCTCCATCCCGATTATATTTCACCGCATTGTCACACAGGTTATGAAGCATTTCATAAATGATCTGACGTACACCTTCCACCGGAGGTACGTCACCTGCCACCGTCATTCGGATTCCCCGTTTTCTCGCAACAACCTGGAGCGAATCCACCGCCGCGTCAGTTACTTCTTTCAAATCGACCGATTCAAAAGGCATCGTATCCGACTTTTCATCCAGATGAGAAAGCTTGATAATATCCTCGATCATGGTCGTCATACGGGCCGCTTCTTTATAAATTCGACCGGCAAACTCCGGAATATCCTCGCTTTTTACCATATTACAACTGATAAT
>JAXJRF010000158.1:0-1854 GCA_036310765.1 Frisingicoccus sp. | reverse complement strand
TCCAGAATATCATCCTGAATCTGAAAACTGATACCAATATTCTTTGCCATCTGTTCGACTTTATTCAGGTCGTCTTCGGATGCTCCGGCAAGGACGGCACCCATCATCATGGAACATTCGATCAATGCACTTGTCTTCATCTCATGAATAAAATCCAGCACATCCTTTGTCAGCGGCTGGCCTTCCCGTTCCACATCCACAACCTGTCCGCCGATCATACCATAAATACCCGGTTTGGATGATAAAATCTGAAGTGCTTTGGCCACTCTCCGGAACTCATCCTCCGTTTCAGCCAGATCAAAAGCTCCGGACGCTGTTTCAAAAGCATAATTAAGCAAAGCATCTCCGGCAAGAATGGCCATCGCCTCGCCAAAAACCACATGGGAAGTTTTCCGTCCCCTGCGGTACTCGTCGTTGTCCAGTGCCGGCAGATCATCGTGAATCAGAGAATAGGTATGTATCATCTCGATTGCTGCCATAAAAGGCCGGATTATTGCCTCATGATCGCCGCCAAACAGCTTGTATGTCTCCTGGATCAGCATCGGACGCAAACGCTTGCCGCCAGCCATCAGACTATAATTCATAGCTTCAAATATGGTTTTCTGATATCCTTCTTCCTTTGGAGCCGCATCCTTTAAAATATTCTCGATTATCTCTGTTCGTTTCATTAATTCTGCTTTAAAATCCATGATCTATTCCTCTTCGCTGACCTCGATCAGTTTCTTTTCTACCTTATCCAGGGAATCATTGCAATATTTGATCAGTTTCATACCGGATGTATATAATTTGAAGGATTCCTCGAGACTTGTTTCTTTATTCTCCATCTGAGATATTAAAGTCTCCAGTTCTGCAAAAGCTTCCTCCAGTGTTTTACCTCTTGCCATCTTCCCCACTTCCTTCCATATGTTTCTCTTTTACGACCGCATTCAGATAGCCGTCCAAAAACCGTACATGGATCTCTTCATTCAGATCCACATCACACACCCCGTAAACAGCCCGTCCATCCGACTTGCTGGCAATCGCATATCCCCGCTCCATCTGCTTTAACGGAGACAGACCGGATAATCTCTCACAGCAAAGAGCCAGACGATGACGTTCCCGCATGAATCGCTCTTTTAAAATCTGCTGCATCTGATCTTCCGCATGCATCAGCTGCTGACGGTAATCATTCACCCTTGCAGACGGACGGACATAACGCAGCTGCATCTGATATTGATTCAGCCTCTGCCGATAATAATTCAATCGTTCCGTCATCTTCATGACCAGCCGGCGTTCCAGCTCTTCCATACGCTGTTCAATTGCCCGCCACTCCGGCACAGCAATCTCTGCGGCAGCTGACGGTGTCGGTGCCCGCATATCTGCCACCAGGTCAGCGATCGTCCAATCCGTTTCATGTCCTACTGCAGAAATGATCGGCGTATGGCATTTGAAAATCGCCTCGGCCACTGTACTTTCATTGAATGCCCAGAGATCTTCAATTGAACCGCCTCCACGTCCAACGATCATCACATCCACACCCAGCTTATCCAGATATTCTATTCCCCGGACAATACTCGGTGCCGCCTGCTCTCCCTGAACAATGGCAGGATATAAAATCAGTTGAATATAGGGATTCCGTCTCGCCGATATATGAATCATGTCCTGAATCGCCGCTCCGGTCCGGGCTGTCACAATACCAATCCGTTTTGGATAAACAGGAATCGGTTTCTTATGTTCAGACGCAAAATACCCTTTGGCATCCAGTTCCTTCTTCAATGCCTCAAACTGGGCATAGAGAAATCCAGAACCCTCCATAACAATCTCCCTGGCATAAAGCTGATATCTTCCATCCCGCTCATAGACACTGATATTGCC
>JAXJRF010000157.1:0-6017 GCA_036310765.1 Frisingicoccus sp. | reverse complement strand
TTTTAAAGCTATTGTGGTTTTTAAGAGAGAGTTCCCGGAGACAGATACAGAGTAGTTCAGTCGGGCAGTTTATCTGGGTCGGCTTGTAGAAGCCTGCAAGTAAAACTATACAATCCGGTTTCAGAAATGTGATGATTTGTAAAAATTTCTAAACTCCCTTTGGTCAGACAAGAAATTTTTACAAACCATTCTCTGTCCCCGGATTGTAGTTTTTCTAAGCAGTCTTCTAATGCATTCACAAGACAAGCTGCCCGACTGAACTATGATCTGCATATAAATTATGTTTAACAGGCAGATGCCAATAGGTGTACAGATTCAGTCTATGGATATTCAATCATTGCAAAGGATGTTTAAAAACCATTTTAAGGTGACGTTTGCAAGGCTTTCGTAGGGAGGCGGCATGCTAACAGCGACAGTGGGTGCGTGTTTGAGCCTCTAAAGAGGCGAGTTTGCACAGGAACTGGAGCGGATAAGTGCATGCAACGACCCGAAAACGCAGCATGTTACCGGAAATGTTTTTAGACATCCTTTGTATATGGAAAAGAATAACACATTGGCTGAGCAGGAACATTGGGAGCTGCCGGAAAAAATATATGACAAATAGAAAACCTCATGTTATACTATTCGGAAGAGACTTGATATGTCTATAAGTAAGAATAGAATGGAGGCAGGACCAGGATGGCAGCAGATCAGAGTAAGATTCGTAATTTTTGTATCATCGCCCATATCGACCACGGGAAATCCACCCTGGCAGACCGTATTATTGAGATGACTGGGACACTCACAAGTCGTGAGATGCAGGCACAGGTTCTGGATAATATGGAACTGGAGCGGGAAAGAGGTATTACGATTAAGTCTCAGGCCGTTCGAATTGTATATAAAGCAAAAGATGGCAATGAATATATTTTCAATTTAATTGACACTCCGGGACACGTAGACTTTAACTATGAGGTTTCACGAAGTCTGGCAGCTTGTGACGGTGCGATTTTAGTCGTGGATGCGGCACAGGGTATTGAGGCACAGACATTGGCCAATGTTTATCTGGCATTGGATCATAATCTGGATGTTATGCCGGTAATCAATAAGATCGATCTTCCGAGTGCAGAACCGGAACGAGTGATCAATGAAATTGAGGATGTGATTGGGATTGAGGCGGAGGATGCACCGCTGATCTCAGCGAAAAATGGTATTAATATCGATCAGGTGTTGGAGCAGGTAATCGAGAAGATTCCGGCACCGGAAGGGGATCCAGAGGCACCGTTAAAGGCATTGATCTTCGATTCGATTTATGATCCGTATAAAGGGGTTATTGTTTTCTTCCGAGTTAAGGAAGGAACGATCCGAAAGGGTACAAAAGCCCGTATGATGGCGACAGGTGCCGAATTTGAGACGGTGGAAGTCGGTTATTTTGGTGCAGGTCAGTTTATTCCTTGTGATGAATTGTCTGCAGGCATGGTCGGTTATATGACAGCCAGCATTAAAAATTTAAAAGATACACGTGTCGGTGATACGATCACAGATGCGGAAAATCCTTGTGATGAGGCACTCCCAGGATATAAAAAGGTGAATCCGATGGTATACTGCGGTCTCTATCCAGCCGATGGTGCCAAATATCCGGATTTGAGAGATGCGTTGGAAAAGTTACAGTTGAATGATGCTTCTCTTCAGTTTGAAGCGGAAACATCCGTAGCCTTAGGTTTCGGTTTCCGTTGTGGCTTCCTTGGCTTACTTCATCTGGAGATTATTCAGGAACGTCTGGAGAGAGAATATAATCTGGACCTTGTGACAACAGCACCTTCTGTAATTTATAAAGTTCATAAGACGAATGGAGAAGTCATTGATCTGACCAATCCTACGAATCTGCCGGATCCTTCGGAGATTGAATTTATGGAAGAACCGATCGTTTCGGCTGAAATTACGGTAACGACCGAATATATCGGACAGATCATGGAGCTTTGTCAGGAGAGACGCGGTGTTTATCTGGGAATGGAATATATGGAAGAAACACGTGCTCTTTTAAAATACGACCTGCCTTTGAATGAAATCATTTATGATTTCTTCGATGCATTGAAATCCCGTTCCAGAGGTTATGCGTCCTTTGATTATGAGATGAAGGGCTATGTTCAGTCCGATCTTTGCAAGCTGGATATTCTCATTAACAGAGAAGAAGTCGATGCTCTTTCATTTATTGTGCATAGGGATTCGGCTTATGAACGTGGCCGCAGAATGTGCGAGCGTCTGAAAGAAGAAATTCCAAGACATCTGTTTGAGATTCCGATTCAGGCGGCTATCGGCAGCAAGGTTATTGCAAGAGAAACGGTGAAGGCGATGCGTAAGGACGTGCTTGCCAAGTGTTACGGCGGTGATATTTCACGTAAGCGTAAACTTCTTGAAAAACAGAAGGAAGGTAAAAAACGTATGCGCCAGATCGGCAATGTGGAAGTGCCGCAGAAGGCTTTCATGGCAGTTCTGAAATTGGATGAAAAATAAGTAAAATCAAAAGGTGTGTCAATTATGACACACCTTTTTTGATGGCGATATTCAGCCGTTTCATCTTTTTATAAAGCAGGCTCCGTTCCAGACCAAGATGTTTGGCGGTAGCGGTTACATTATAATCAAATTTAATCAATGTATTGCGGATAATTTCCGATTCATAGTGGTTCATCAATGTTTTCAGATGCTCATCGGGGTGATTTTCGGGAGAATTTGAGCTGGAAATTTTCGCAGGAAAATCTGTCGGCATGATCATCATTTGATTGCTGGAGATAAAAGCACTGGAGATGACATTATCCAGTTCACGTACATTCCCCGGCCAATCATAGTTTAAAAGGCAGTGTTCGGCGGATTTTGAAAAAATGACAGTCGTCTTAAACTTCTTATTCAGTTGAAGAAGGAACATATTGGCGTAAGGCAGAATATCCACCGGATGCTCCCTTAAAGGGATGGTATCGATGGTGACAACAGCGAGACGATAATACAAATCTTCCCGGAAGGTTCCCTCCTTGATCATCTGCTGCAGATTTTTTCGGGTGGCGGCGATGATGCGGACATCAATGGGGAAGGTTTTCGTTCCGCCTACTTTTTCGATTTCATGCTCCTGAAGAACACGCAGCAGTTTGACCTGCAATGGCAGCGGAAGATCACCGATTTCATCTAAAAACAGTGTGCCATGATTAGCCAATTGGAATTTTCCAATCTTTCCGCCCTTTTTGGCACCTGTAAAGGCACCCTCTTCGTAGCCAAATAATTCCGATTCCATTAATTCCATGGGGATGGCTCCGCAGTTGATACATACCATCGGTTCATTGGAACGATCACTTTCAACATGGATGGATTTGGCGATCAGTTCTTTGCCGGTGCCTGTCTCTCCGGTAATAAGTACGGAAAAATCCGTTTTTGCAACCTTTAGTCCAAGGGCACGCAGGTCATTGATCTTTGGATCGGTTCCCAGATATTTATCGAAACCGCTCGTATTTAACATCTGGTTTTGATATTCGGATTTATAGTAGGCGTGTTCGGCTTTTAAAACTTCATTGGCAATGTCAAGGGACCGCTCTTTGAATTTCATCTGTGCCATAGCGCCAATAAGCTGATCGTTGTCATCAAAAATACAGAATCTGTTGGCAATTGCATAGGTGTGACGGGATTCTTTTGTTTCACTGCTTATATATGGATGCATGTAAATACTTGTTTCATCATCACCTCGCTGACGCCTCTGCATGACGTCATACATGGACGTGGTTGAAATAATGTTTTCAATCTTTTGACCGAGAACATTTTCCTTCTTTCTGCCGAGAAAATCACAGTATTTATCATTAATATCGGTAATTTTGCCATGAGTATCAATGGCAATAAATCCATCTTCGGATTTATCCATAAGTTCTTTAAACATTAATTTATATCGATGATCGTCTGACATGATTCATTTACCTCCCTGATATATTGAGAATAGCATTGTTTGGCTTGGATATCAATAAAAATTAGAAAAAATGACACATATGTCCCAAAATATAGACAATAAATAAGGGGTGAAAATAACAGGAAATCTAATATTTAGGGCAAATATTGGAATCCGTTCGATTGGCATAGAATATGCAGTAAATAAAGACGAGGAGTAGAACTCGTATTTTGCTTTGAAGGAGGGATGAAACACGAAAGAAACAGGGCTTAATTCTGAAATTGTTTATACACATTCCTAAATATCATGCCAATACTTTGTAAAAACAGGCAAATGATAGGAAATGTTCTGGAAAATGAAGAGAAGTCGTGTTATAATTGCTTTGATGAAGAAAAGGGAGGCATAACTATGGCAAAAGTGAATTTAGAGGAATTATTAGTTGGAAAGAAAATGGAACCACGCTATATGGAATATAACTGGAGAGATGTCGCATTGTATGCTTTGGCCGTTGGTGCACACAAAGAAGATATCCAGTATTATTATGAAAAGGATATGAAAGCGATTCCAACATATGGTGTTATTCCTTACTGGGGAACAGTCAATGTTAAACCATACCAGTGGATGCCGCTTCCTGCGTCCATGCTGGCAGATGAGATCATTAAGCCAACGATCGCATTCTTGAATATGGATCATGAAATTATTTGGTATCGTCCGATCGATCCAATCAAAGGAACATTCCAGTGGCAGGATCAGATTGTTGATGTATATGACAGAGGCGAAGGTAAAGGTGCTGTAGTTAAAACAAAGGTTGATGTACGTGATGAAGCTGGTAATCTTGTATGTACCAATTATTCAACCACATTCTTCCATGAAGCAGGCGGTTTCGGCGGCAAACCGATGCCAAAGAATCCGATTGTTATCCCTTCCAGAGAACCTGACTTTGTGGTTGAAGATTATATTTCACCGGTTCAGAATCTTTTATATCGTTTAACCGGCGATACAAACCTCATTCATGTAGATCCGGAATATGCGAAAGATCACAAATTTGACCAGCCGATCATTCAGGGCTTATGCTCTTTCGGTTTTGCCTGCCGTATGGCGATCGATGTTCTTATGCCGGGTGAACCGGAAAGAATCAAACGTATGGCTGCTCAGATGCGTAATGTCCTTCTTCCGGATACACCAGTAGCACTGCATGTCTGGAAAGAAGAGGAAGGCAAAGCTCTCTTCCAGTTTGTTGATACAAAAAATAATCGTCCGGTTCTTGACCGAGGCGTCATTGAATGGGAATAAAATTTGTCTGAGTGAGAATTTTAATATAAGTCGGTGCAGAGTTTTCTGCATCGGCTTATTTCTGTGAAAGGAGACAGCGACCTGTATGGATTTAAAACCATTGGAATTATATATTCATATACCGTTTTGTGTGCGTAAATGCCAGTATTGTGATTTTTTATCCTTTGGAATGGATGAAAGAAAATGCGGCGACATTTGGGGATGTCTGGAATCGGATCAACCGGTACCCGATCGGTATATTGAAACTTTGTGCAATGAGATCAGATGGTATGGCAGTCAGGAACAATTTCGACGCCGTCCGGTGATTTCGGTATTTTTCGGCGGCGGCACACCGAGCCTGATGTCTAAGGAACAGATGGAGAGTGTAATGGCGACATTACACGAATGTTTTGCCATTCGGGAAGATGCGGAAATTACGATGGAGGCCAATCCTGGAACTGTAAGCTGTGAAAAATTGAAAAAAATGCACGATTTGGGAATCAACCGTCTCAGTATCGGTCTACAGTCGACAGCAGAAAATGAACTGAAAATCATGGGACGTATCCATAGCTACGCAGATTTTCTGAAATGTTTTCAATGGGCAAGAAATGCTGGCTTTAAAAATATCAATGTGGATGTGATGGCTGCAGTGCCGGAACAGACAATGGTTTCTTATAAAGAAACGTTGGAAAAGGTGACTGCACTTGAACCGGAGCACATTTCGGCGTACAGTCTGATCATTGAACCGGATACCCCTTTTGAAATACTTGAACAGGAAGGGAAACTTGTGCTTCCCGATGAGGATGAGGAGCGGGATATGTATCATCTGACAAAAGAATTCATGGCA
>JAXJRF010000156.1:0-2499 GCA_036310765.1 Frisingicoccus sp. | reverse complement strand
ATCGGTACAAAGGAACCTGTCGTTGAGCCATTTCCATATAAATGGACGAAGTAAAAATCTTATAAGGATACAGGCGGCAGGATATGCAAAGATAAATATTTTTCCAACTTCATTGGTTACAGTGCCATGACTCCACTGGATTGGTATTTGTTCCGGAAGATGCGGAAAGGCGAGAAGAGCAATCAGCACAGTTAATGCTGTAATAATGCTCCAACTCATCACACTGCCCCATATATACATGAAGTTTATGGAATCAAGTTTAAGTAATTTGTGGTTTGAGTCCCAATAATCTTTTACTTTTGGAACAAATTTTTCAATATTCAGATTATCGTAGGTTAGTCCACCGGTGTTTATCATTTTTCGGCAAATCACCTGAGATGTCTTCAACGCATCCATCTGGTTGGAAATCATATCATATTGTTTTTCAATGACTTCCAACAATTCAATTTCATGAGAAATGATTTTTCGAATATTTTCAATAGAGATACCCAGGGGTCGCAAATAAGCGATCTTTTTTAAGTTTTCAGCATCCGTTTCGGTGTAATCACGATATCTGTTATGTTTATCTCTTTTTGGGTCGATTAAGTGTTCCTTTTCATAAAATCGAATACTGGAACGAGTAAGACCTGTTTTTTCTTCCACTTCTTTGATTGTCACGACATTTGGACCTCCATTTATCTGTTTTTCATGTACATTATAAGCTATAAACAAGGTTTACAGTCAATAGATTTTAGAAGGTTGCTTTTTAGCGTTATTTGATATTCGTGTTTGGAATAAAAAGTTATCTATATTGAATGCATTTTTTCTTTTTTTATGTTATGCTGGATATCATATTCAGAATGAAAATTTGATAACGGAAAAAGGAGATTTAGAATGATGTGTAACACAATAAAAGAACGCTTTGAATTCAGAAATATTCGTGGGGATGAGGGCGATCAGGCAGCGCTTATTGAGCAGATCTGTTTTCCACCAAATGAAGCATGTTCAGAAAAGCATATGAAAGAAAGGGTCGAACAGGCACCGGAGTTGTTTTTAGTGGCGGTTGATAAGGAAACAGGCAAAATTGCAGGATTTTTGAACGGTATATCAACAAATGAAGAGGTATTTCGGGATGAGTTTTTTACAGATATCACGTTGTATGATCCGAATGGGAAAAATGTGATGTTACTTGGGCTTGATGTTTTGCCGGAATATCAGAGACAGGGGCTTGGCAGAGAGATCATGCGTCAGTATCTTGCAAGAGAGCGTGAAAATAACCGAAACACTGTTATATTGACCTGTCTGGACGGTAAGGTTCAGATGTATAAGAAGATGGGATACCGGGATGAAGGGATTTCCGGTTCATCCTGGGGCGGTGAAGAATGGCATGATATGAGTTATGATCTGCATTCTTCAGATAATAAATAACACTAAGTCCGATATTACATCTGTTTTCGTACAACAGCGTATTCATCGCCGTTTCGATAGTAAGGACAGTTGTAGTGCTGATCGGACAGCAGATGGGCGTATTCATCTTCGTCCATATCCATATCGCACATATAAGCCTCATATTCTTCATCGTAGGCATAATAAAGACATGTATCGCAGCTGGTTTGAATGTTTTTCTGTTTCATAGACAATCCCTCCGCGGTATATTTTAGCAGATATTCCTATGTTTATCAACAAGTCAGGAGAATCCTGTGGGATTCAGTACGTTTAAGCACTGAGTTTCCACAGGATTTTTTTATTTTACATCATTTTGCATCGGATGACAGGAATCGATCCGGGTGAATACGGATTGAATAATTTACATAAAATTTACATCGTCAGGATAGTGGATTTTACATTCGACCGATACGATAAAAATGAATAGATATGTTTTATGCAAAGCCCGGATGTGAAGAGTGCATCCTGTCGAAGGGCTGAAAGGAAGGTAATTATGATCAATTTTAATCAGAAAAAAGGGTTCATCTGTGATATGGATGGCGTTATTTATCATGGCAACAAAGTGCTTCCAGGGGTAAAGGAATTTATCAACTGGCTGCAGCAGGAAAATAAAGAATATTTGTTTCTTACGAACAACAGCGGAATGACACCAAAGGAACTTCAGCAGAAGCTGGAACGTATGGGTCTTGATGTGGCGGAAGAACATTTTTATACCAGTGCACTTGCAACGGCAGAATTTTTAAAAACACAGGCACCGGGATGTTCCGTATATGCGATCGGAGAGGCTGGACTTTTAAATGCTCTGTACGATGCGGGAATCACTATGAATGATGTCAACCCGGACTATGTCGTTGTGGGCGAAGGCCGGACGTATTCACTGGATACATTGACAAAAGCGGTAAATCTTGTCCTTAACGGTGCACGATTGATTGGGGCAAATTCCGATCTTTCGGGTCCGATTGAAAATGGAATCGCACCGGCCTGCAGGGCGTTGATCGCACCGATTGAAATGGCCACAGGGAAGAAGGCTTATTTCTGCGGCAAACCAAATCCACTGATGATGCGTACAGGACT
>JAXJRF010000155.1:0-5569 GCA_036310765.1 Frisingicoccus sp. | reverse complement strand
ATATTGTACTTTTTAATCAGGTCTTTCAAAATCACCTTTGCCTCATCAACTTTATTTTGAGGCACTGTCGGATAGATAACAACCGTATCCAGCACTTTGCCTGTCGCATCTACAACTGCCAGTTTGCAGCCTGTTCGAAACGCCGGATCCCATCCAAGGACAACTCTTCCGCTGATCGGCGGCTGCATGAGAAGCTGCTCAAGATTTTTACCAAAAACTTTGATTCCGCCGTCTTCTGCTTTTTCCGTCAATTCATTCCGCACTTCCCGCTCGATTGCCGGTCCGATCAGACGATGATAACTGTCACTGATCACCGCCTTGAGAATTTGCTCCGTCTGAGGATTCTTTTTAATAATCACCTTTTTCTCCAGATATCTCTGGATTTTTTCTTCCGGTGCCTCCACCTTGACTGTCAGAAATTTTTCCTTTTCGCCGCGATTAATGGCCAAAATTCGATGTCCCGGAATTTTACTCACAGCCTCTTCATAATTGTAATAATTTTCATATACCGATTTTTCTTTTTCATCTCTCGCCTTGGAAAGAAGCTTGCCTTCATCCATCGTCATCTTTCGGATGCGGGTACGATACTCTGCCGTATCGGAAATCATTTCAGCCAGAATATCCTTCGCACCGTCCAGTGCATCTTCCGCTGTCTCCACGCCTTTTTCATCCGAAATATAAGCAGCAGCCTCCTCAATCATCGGTTTTTTTGTCATTTGAAGCAGCAAAATATTTGCCAGAGGCTCCAGGCCTTTTTCCTTCGCTATGATTACCCGGGTACGGCGTTTTGGACGATATGGACGATACAGATCATCCACCGCCACCATTGTCATGGCCGCCTCGATCGCTTTCTTTAATTCAGCGGTAAGCTTTCCCTGTTCACCAATGGACGATAATACCTGTTTCTTTTTATCCTCCAAATTTCTCAAATACAGTAAACGTTCATGAAACTGACGGAGCACCTCATCATTCAGTGATCCTGTCATTTCCTTACGGTATCTTGCGATAAAAGGAATGGTATTTCCCTCATCGATCAATTGAATCGCGGCTTCTGTCTGCCATGTTTTAATATCCAATTCCTGACTTATTGTCTTGACGATATCCATAGTTGCTCTCCTATTACTATAACAGGCCGCCATCTTCTGGCAGCCTGTCTTTAAATTCTTATCTTTTATTCGGTTAATAATCGATCGATCAATTGATAACCTTCTTCAATAACGATATTTCCGCTTGCGGAAGCATCCTTTTCATTGTAGCTCCATTCTTTTTTCAGATCTTTGCGGCTGTCATAAAGCATGAATGGTACCGGATCCGAAGAATGGGTACGAATACAGATTGGTGTCGGATGATCCGGCATAACCAGAAGACGGTAATCTTCACCCGATGCATCCAAACGCTCTACCAGAGGTTTGATCAAACGGGCATCCATATTTTCGATCGCCTGAACCTTACGTTCAACACTTCCCTGATGGCCCATCTCATCCGGCCCTTCCAGATGTATGTAAACAAAATCACAGCCATCTTCAAGAAGTGCTTTGGCCGCAGCCTGAGCTTTTCCCTCATAATTCGTATGAAGTCCGCCGTTAGCTCCTTCAACTTCAATATTCTTCATATCAGCGCCTACTGCAATTCCCTTTAACAGATCCACTGCAGAAATCATGGCACCCTTTAAATTTGTCTTTTCTTCAAAAGATGTTAAAGCCGGACGTGTGCCTGCTCCCCAGAACCAGCAGGAATTGGCAGGTCTTAATCCTTTTTTGCGTCTTTCCACATTCAACGGATGATTCTCAAGAATCTCATAACTCTTCTCCATCATCCCGCGAAGGATCTCATCTTTAGGAAGAACATCTTTGATCACTTTTCCCAGGTGATCATGAGGTGGTGCAAGCTCTACCACCATACCTCTGTCCCAGATCAGCAGATGACGATAGCTTGTTCCCACATAAAATTTATATGTTTCTGTCTCCAAAGCATCGCGGACAGCATCTAAAAGGACTGCCGCATCTTCTGTGGAGATTTCATCCGAACTGTGATCGATCATCGTTCTCTCTTCGTATGGAATTCCTTCCTCTTCAGAAAGTGTTACCAGATTACAGCGAAGGGCAACATCCGTTTCCTTCATATCGACACCGATACTTAACGCTTCCAGCGGAGAACGTCCGGTATAATAAATTCTCGGATTATATCCCAACACTGCCAGATTCGCCGTATCACTGCCCGGGCTCATACCCTCCGGAATGGTATAGGCCATACCAATTTCTGACTTTTTAGCCAGTGCATCCATAATTTCTGTCTTTGCATATTCCAATGGTGTTTTTCCGTCAAGTTCTTCCAATGGCCGATCCGCCATACCGTCACCCAACATAATGATGTACTTCATAGTATGCCCTTCCTCCCTATTCTCTGGATAATATTTTCAAATAATGCACTCCCTGAGTTTTCTCCAACGCATCGATCAATTCCGACACATCGCCTGTTGTATTTGTATTTTCTATACTTAAAGTCACCGAAGCCATACCATTGACCGGTATCGCCTGATGAATCGTAAGAATGTTCGCCTGATACTCTGCCACACAATTTAAAAGTGCCGACAACAATCCCGGCTCATCCTCTAATTGGATCATTACAGTAAATGTTCTCCCCCTGGAATGATCATGAAACGGGAAAATATCCTCTTTGTATTTATAAAAGGAGCTACGGCTGATACCTACCTGATCTGCCGCCTCCTGAACAGTCATGACCTTTCCCGAATCCAATAATCGTTTTGCTTCGACAACTTTTAAAAGCACTTCAGGTACTGCTTTTTTCTTCACAACATAATAGTTGATATCTTCCCTCATAGTTTATTTACGCCTCCGGCATTACTGTGCCTTGTTTTTTCCCAAGCTACGCCATTTAAGATATGCGTTAATAAACGGATCAATATTGCCGTCCATGACACTGTCCACATTACTAATTTCTGTATTGGTACGATGATCTTTAACAAGCTTGTACGGCTGCATAACATAAGAACGAATCTGGTTTCCCCATCCAATTTCTTTAACTTCGCCGCGGATATCCGAAGCTTTTTCTTCGTTCTCCTGCTGTTTCAGAATAAATAATTTAGCTTTCAGCATCTGCATGGCCTTGTCTTTGTTCTGGTGCTGGGAACGTTCATTCTGGCACTGAACAACAATACCTGTCGGCAAATGGGTAATTCGGATCGCCGAGGAGGTTTTGTTAATGTGCTGACCACCAGCACCGCTGGAACGGTACGTATCAATACGCAGATCTTTGTCATTGATCTCAACGTCCAGATCCTCTTCAATATCCGGAATAACATCACAGGATGAAAAGGATGTCTGTCTCTTACCTGCCGCATTGAACGGCGAAATACGTACCAGACGATGGATACCTTTTTCAGCCTTTAAATAACCGTAGGCATTCTCTCCATTAACCTGAATCGTAACGGCCTTAATACCCGCCTCATCACCATCGAGATAATCCAATACCTCAATGGAAAAACCATGTTTTTCTGCCCATCGTGTATACATACGATACAGCATGCTCGTCCAGTCACAGGCTTCTGTTCCGCCGGCACCGGCATGCAGTGTCACAATGGCATTGCTGTCATCGTACTCTTCACTCAATAATGTGGAAATACGAAGTTCTTCCAGATCATCGATAAACACCTTTAAGGCCTCTTCGATTTCAGGAATCAGACTCTCATCATTTTCCTCGTATCCCATCTCAATTAACGTTTCCACATCCTCATAGGCTGTCTCTAAACCATTGTACTTTTCGACAGTATCTTTCAGATGTTTCAATTCTTTCATAGCTTTGTGGGAATTCTCCGGATTATCCCAAAATCCGGGTTCTTCCATAATATTTTCTAATTCTTCGATCCTGGACTTCTTGTAAGCCAAGTCAAAGTGAATCCCTCACTTCCGCTAATGGTGTTTCGTAACTTAATAAAGTCACTTTAAACTGGTCTAATTCAACCATAGCTTCACCTTCTTTCCATATATTTCATTTGCGGATTATTTTCTTCCGCAGCACTGTTTATATTTTTTACCACTTCCGCATGGGCAAGGGGAGTTCGGATAAATCTTTCCTTCCTTGCGGCGAACCGGCTGTTTTGCTGCTGTATCGTCTTTATTTGTTCCGGTGATCTTGGCAGCTTCTTCACGCTGTACCGGCTGCTGGATCCGAACGTGCATTAATGCCTGTACCGTATCTTCAGAAATTCCCTGAGTCATTTCATCAAACATATCATATCCGGCAAAACGATATTCTACCAATGGATTTTTCTGACCGTAAGCCTGAAGACCAACACTCTGACGAAGCTGTTCCATGTTATCAATATGATCCATCCAACGACGGTCGATCATTTTCAAAAGAACAACACGTTCAAGCTCACGAAGCTGTTCAATATCCGGAAATTCCTTCTCTTTTGCTTCATAAACTTCAATTGCTTTATCCACAAGCAGCTGAATAAACGCTTCCATGGTCATACCTGCATATTCATCCGGATTCCATGATACATTGTGATATGGAATGATCTGTACAAGACCGCGAGCCAGTTCCAGAAGATCAATATCTGCAACGGACAATTTCTGCCCAAGTTTTGCCATGTCTGTTTCTTCCACCGCTTTTTCAGCAGGAATATGCATACGCACATGCTGTGTGACCGTATCCCGGATCATCTTGAAAATAACACCATGCATATCTTCCCCTTCAAGCACACGAAGACGTTCCGCATACATGATTTCTCTCTGCTCATTCATTACCTGATCATATTCCAGGACATTTTTACGCATAGCGTAATGATTGGACTCGATCTTTGTCTGTGCTTTCTCAACCGCACTGGAAAGCATCTTATGTTCAATGGCTTCACATTCCGGGAATCCCAGAGAGTTAAAGACATCCATTAAACGCTCTGAACCGAAAAGACGCATCAGATCATCTTCCAGGGAAATATAGAATCGGGATACACCCGGATCACCCTGACGTCCGGCACGTCCTCGAAGCTGATTGTCAATACGGCGGGATTCATGACGTTCCGTACCGATGATCATCAGACCACCAAGTTCGGCCACACCTTCACCCAGTTTAATATCTGTACCACGACCTGCCATGTTAGTTGCGATCGTTACTGCCCCTCTCTGGCCTGCCTGTGCAACAATCTCAGCCTCCAGCTCATGGAATTTGGCATTCAGCACTTTGTGCGGCACACCCTTCTTTTTCAATGCATCACTGAAAATCTCAGAAGATTCAATGGTGATCGTACCAACCAGTACCGGCTGTCCCTTTGCATGTGCCTCCACGATCGTATTCACAACCGCATTGACTTTTTCACGTTTTGTCTTATATACCAGATCTTCCAGATCTTTACGTCTTACCGGCACGTTGGTCGGAATCTCGATAACGTCCATACCGTAAATATCACGAAATTCCTGTTCTTCTGTCAAAGCAGTACCTGTCATACCTGCTTTTTTCTCATATTTATTGAAGAAGTTCTGGAAAGTGATCGTTGCCAATGTTTTGCTTTCACGTTTAACCTTCACGCCTTCCTTTGCTTCAATAGCCT
>JAXJRF010000154.1:0-1867 GCA_036310765.1 Frisingicoccus sp. | reverse complement strand
TGTATCGAAAACGTTCTGCCGCCCGCAAAAGGCCTGTCTCATTCAACGGGTAATCCAGTTTACCGGCATAACCATCGACAATATAAATTCCATTGTTATCCCCCTGATTTAAAACCTCTGTCGCAAACAGGGCTTTGAGCCTTCGAAATCCTTCCCTCAAAGGAAACTGATCTTTGGCATAGCTTTCAAAATCCGACATGAATTTTCCGGATAAAAAGGTTTCCAAAGAAATCTCAGGGAACTGCTCCAACCGGCGTCGTTCACTCTGTGAAAATGTATCCGCAGGTTTTATCCAGGCAAAGAGTGTCATCATGCCCATAAAAAGAACTGTCGTTATCGTAATGATCTTATATTTTGTCTTTGATGTCATCTTTTTCCTCCATCAGAATCTGAAATATAAAAACGGATTAAATGATCCATCGACAAGATACGCTGTGGATATAAGCAGGATCAGCACCAACACCGCCGGTTGTAACAGAATGGATTTTTTTTCCATTTTCCCTGCAACAGACCTTACAATCGGTGTTGCCCCGACAGCTCCGCACACCAGAAGAATCCCATAGCTTTTCACATAATAGATAAACTCACTGTAAATGAGCGGATAATCTCCAAACCCAAACATCGCCCCAATATAAGTCACAGTTTCCCGGATATCCGTTCCATTAAAAATCACAAACCCGATAATAAGAGTCAGCAACAGATAGATATGACTTATTATTCGACTATTTTCGAGCCATTTCGCCAACAATAACTTTTCAATAGCCAAAAGTAGTCCATAATACAGCCCCCAGAAGACAAAATTCCACGCCGCACCATGCCATAATCCGGTCAGCATCCAGACGATCAAAATGTTCATCAGCCACCGGACTTTCGAACACCGGCTCCCTCCCAGCGGAATATAAACGTAATCTCTGAACCACTGGCCTAAAGACATATGCCATCGCCGCCAAAACTCGGTCACACTCCCTGATATATACGGATAATTAAAATTCTCCGGAAATGCAAAACCAAAGATTTTTCCAAGACCTATGGCCATATCACTGTAACCGGAAAAATCAAAATAAATGTGTAATGCAAAAGCAATCCCATACACCCAGAAAAATAGTATGGACTTGTCATTGGATGCTTTAAAAATTTCGCACAGCTCTCCCAATGTATTGGCAAGGAGAATCTTCTTCCCCAGTCCAATGACAAATCGGCTCATGCCCACCCCGAAATTTTCAAAGCTTTGGCTCCGCTCGTCGAGCTGTCCTTCAATGTCCGAATAACGTACGATCGGTCCGGCAATCAACTGGGGAAACATAGTGACATAAACCGCTAACTTTAAAATATTTTTTTGTGCCCTCACCTTGCCCCGGTACACATCGATCTCATAACTTAAGATCTGAAACGTATAAAAACTAATGCCGATTGGAAGTGTCAGCCTCAATAATGGAATGGTCGATCCTGTAATTGCATTCACATTCCCGATGAAAAAATCAACATACTTAAAATAGATCAGAATTCCCAGATGGCTCAGAACTCCACCTGCCAGAAAGAGAGCCACATATTTCTTCGTATAAAAAGTTTCAATCAATCGTCCGGTAATATACCCAACGATGATTGAAACAATCATAATCACAACATATTCAGGTTCTCCCCATGCATAAAAAACCAGACTGCTTATCATCAGTATCAAATTTTTCATGTTTCCAGGAGCTATAAAATACAAAATCAGTACAATCGGCAGAAAATAGTATAAAAATGATATACTTGAAAATAACATTATCCACAATGCCCTTCATTAAATCAGGTTTTCTTCCACAGACAACACCGCATTGTCACCAAATACTTCCATAAGTTTTGTCTTAAAATTTTCCATAATCTC
>JAXJRF010000153.1:0-2193 GCA_036310765.1 Frisingicoccus sp. | reverse complement strand
CTTAAAAATCTGAAAAAAGGAATTTCTTTGCCGATCCGGGAATTATATATTAAAGAAGGGGAGACAACCCCGCCGAAACGTTATAATTCGGGAAGTATGATCCTTGCCATGGAAAATGCCGGACAGTTGATTGAAGATGAGGAACTGCGTGCTACCATTAAAGGCAGCGGCATTGGAACGAGTGCGACCCGCGCGGAGATTTTGAAAAAACTTGTGACGATCAAGTACCTGGCACTGAATAAAAAGACCCAGATCATTACACCGACCCAGCTGGGCGAGATGGTTTTTGATGTAGTGGATAATTCACTGCGCTCCCTTCTGAATCCAGAACTGACGGCGAGCTGGGAAAAGGGCTTGAACTACGTGGCCGAAGGCTCGATCACACCGGAGGAGTACATGCAAAAACTGGATCATTTTGTGACAGTGCGTACGGAAGGTGTCAAACGTTTAAATAATCAATGGATGCTGCGGGATAAATATGAACAGGTGGCAGAAATTTACAGGTAAAAAATGTGGACGGTATTATGTTCGAGTGGTAAAATGACAGAATAATTACAGGCAATAGGCGATAGTTGGAGGGATGACTATGTGTGGTATTGTTGGATATATTGGCAGAGCTCAGGCTGCTCCGATTCTTCTGGAAGGTCTTTCAAAACTGGAATACAGAGGTTACGATTCGGCAGGCATTTCCGTTTATGATGGTGAGAAGATTGAAACTGTAAAAACAAAGGGCAAGATCAAAGATTTAAGAAAGTTGACAAATGATGGACGGAATCTGCCCGGCACAGTTGGTATTGGACATACACGATGGGCAACCCATGGGGAGCCATCCGATATAAATTCCCATCCCCATGTAAATGCGGAAGAAACCATTGCAGTTGTTCATAACGGCATTATAGAGAATTATTTGGAATTAAAACAGCACCTCATAAAAAAGGGCTATGTTTTCAAGTCAGAAACCGATACAGAAGTTGTTACATTGCTGCTGGATTATTATTTTGATGGGGATCTTTTAAAAACGCTGGCAAAGGTTATGACACGTATTGAAGGCTCCTATGCCCTTGGGATTATGAACAAAGATAACCCGGATGAGATCATTGCTGTAAAAAAAGACAGTCCTTTAATCGTGGGACTTTCCGAAGAAGGTAATTATATTGCCTCGGATATTCCGGCAGTTTTAAAGCATACACGAAAGATTTATATTCTTGAAGATGGTGAGATTGTAAAATTGACCAGGGACGGTGTGACGGTTTACAATCAGGATCTGGAAGTGATTGAAAAGGAAGTTACAGAGATTCAGTGGGATGTATCTGCCGCAGAAAAAGGTGGATATGAACACTTTATGATGAAGGAGATCCATGAACAGCCAAAGGCTATACGCGATACGATCTATCCGCGTCTGAAGGATGACGAAGTGTTTATTCACGAACTTCGGATGACGGATGAGGAGATTAAAGATCTTAGAAAGATTTTCATTATTGCCTGCGGATCTGCTTATCATGCAGGTGTTACGGGCAAATATGTGATCGAAGAAATGGCACGAATTCCGGTGGAAGTGGATCTTGCATCCGAATTTCGTTACAGGAATCCGATTTTAGATGAAGATACCCTTGCGATTATTATCAGCCAGTCGGGTGAGACGGCAGATACGCTGGCTGCCATGCGGGAAGTGAAACGTCATGGTGTGCGTACACTGGCTATTGTCAACGTGGTAGGCAGCTCCATTGCGCGTGAAGCCGATGATGTTTTGTATACATGGGCAGGGCCGGAAATTGCGGTGGCGACAACAAAGGGGTATACGAGTCAGTTGGCTGCATTGTATTTGCTGGCACTTCATTTTGGAAAGATTCGGGAAAAATTTTGTCCGGAGGATTATCATGAGATGATCCAGGAGCTGAAAGCACTTCCGGATAAGCTTGAAATCCTGCTTGAAAATAAAGAAAAGATCCAGTATCTGGCGAATAAATATATCGGATTAAAGGATGTCTTTTTCCTTGGCCGAGGTATCGATTATGCCAGTGCACTGGAATCTTCTCTGAAATTAAAAGAGATTTCCTACGTCCATTCGGAAGCCTATGCGGCTGGAGAGTTAAAGCATGGTACGATTTCCCTGATTGAAAAAGGCACCCTCGTTATTGCTCTTGCCACTCAGGAACATCTCTATGGAAAGATTATCAGCAATATTGTTGAGGT
>JAXJRF010000152.1:0-14949 GCA_036310765.1 Frisingicoccus sp. | reverse complement strand
AATGGCATTTACCCATTTGCATGTGCATACAGAATATAGTTTGCTGGACGGTTCCAATAAGATTAAGGAGCTGGTTGCCCGGACAAAGGAATTGGGCATGGACAGTGTGGCGATTACCGATCATGGTGTTATGTACGGTGTGATCGATTTTTATCGGGCCGCACAGGCAGCAGGAATTAAACCGATCATTGGATGTGAGGTTTATGTCGCACCAAATTCCCGCTTTGCCAAATCGGGTCAGCAGGATAATAAATATAATCATCTTGTGCTTTTGGCAGAGAATAATACGGGGTATCATAACCTGATGAAACTGGTGTCCAGAGGGTTTACGGAAGGTTTTTATTATAAACCAAGGGTAGATATGGAGATACTGCGTGAGTATCATGAGGGAATCATTGCCCTCAGTGCATGTCTTGCAGGCATTGTGCCGGAATATATTCAAAAGGGGCTCTATGAAGATGCCAAGGCAAAGGCTTTGGAGCTGCAGGAGGTTTTTGGCAAAGGGAATTTCTTCTTAGAACTTCAGGATCATGGCATTCCAGCCCAGAGAACAGTGAATAACAGTCTTCTTCGTATGAGTGAGGAGACAGGAATCGAACTGGTGGCGACAAATGATATTCACTACACTTATGCGGAGGATGAAAAGCCTCATGACATTTTGCTCTGTATCCAGACGGGTAAGAAAGTGGCCGATGAGGACCGTATGCGTTATGAGGGCGGTCAGTATTATGTGAAATCGGAGGAGGAGATGAAAAAACTCTTCCCTTACGCGAGACAGGCTTGCGAAAATACCCACAAGATTGCTGAACGCTGTCATGTGGATATTGAATTTGGCAAATATAAACTTCCGGAATTTCCAGTTCCGGAAGGCTACGATGCGTGGACCTATCTGAATAAACTGACATGGGAAGGTCTGGACAGACGGTATGGGCATCCGGATGAAACGCTGAAAAAGCGTCTGGATTATGAATTAACGACGATTAAAAACATGGGCTTTGTGGATTATTTCCTGATTGTGTGGGATTTTATCCATTATGCCAAGAGCAATGGCATTGCGGTTGGACCGGGACGTGGTTCAGCGGCAGGAAGTCTTGTGTCCTATTGTCTGGAAATTACCGATCTGGATCCGATCAAATACAGTCTGCTTTTTGAGCGATTTCTGAATCCAAATCGTGTGACCATGCCGGATATTGACGTGGACTTTTGTTATGAGAGACGCCGGGAAGTTATTGATTATGTGGTTGAAAAATACGGCAAAGACCGGGTCGTTCAGATCGTCACCTTTGGTACAATGGCGGCAAGGGGCGTTATAAGAGATGTGGGCCGGGTGCTGGATCTGCCTTATGCTCAGGTCGATACGGTGGCTAAGATGATTCCGGCCGAACTGAATATGACCATTGACCTGGCTTTAAAAAAGAATCCAGATCTGAAAAAATTGTACGATGAGGATGAAGTGATCCATGAGCTGATCGATATGTCCAAACGTTTGGAAGGTCTGCCTAGGAACACCTCGACCCATGCGGCCGGTGTGGTTATCAGTCCGAAAGCTGTGGATGAATATGTACCTCTTTCCAGAGGTGTGGATGACTGCGTGACGACCCAGTTCACCATGACAACATTGGAAGAGCTTGGTTTGCTCAAAATGGATTTCCTTGGCCTTCGAACGCTGACGGTTATCCAGAATGCGGTGAAACTGATCGATCGCCACAGAGAAATACCTCTGGATATTAATAACATTGATTACAATGATGCAAAGGTTTATGAAATGATCTCCGCCGGCAAGACAGAGGGCGTGTTCCAGCTGGAAAGTGCGGGCATGAAGAGTTTCATGAAGGAATTAAAACCATCCAGTCTAGAAGATATTATTGCGGGTATTTCCCTGTATCGTCCGGGACCGATGGATTTCATTCCGAAATATATTAAAGGTAAACAGAATCAGGAATCCATTGTCTATGACTGCCCGGAATTGGAAGAGATACTGGCACCGACCTATGGCTGTATTGTCTATCAGGAACAGGTTATGCAGATCGTTATGAAATTGGCTGGTTATGATCTGGGACGAAGCGATCTTGTCCGCCGAGCAATGTCCAAGAAAAAAGCGGATGTTATGGCGAAAGAAAGGGAATACTTTGTTTATGGCAATAAAGATCTGAATGTACCCGGATGTATTGCCAGAGGGATCAGTGAGCAGGTGGCAAACAAAATCTTTGACGATATGACCGATTTTGCCAAATATGCCTTCAACAAATCCCATGCTGCAGCCTACACCATCGTTTCCTATCAGACGGCTTGGCTGAAGTATTATTATCCGGTGGAATTTATGGCGGCATTGATGACATCGGTCATCGACAATCCAACAAAGGTTGCCGAATATATTATGGAGTGCCGAAAGATGAATATTGAACTGCTCCCGCCGGATATTAATGAAGGTGAGAGGGACTTTTCTGTATCGAACGGAAAGATCCGATATGCCTTATCGGCGATCAAGAGTGTGGGACGTTCCGTTATTGACAGTATTGTTCAGGAGCGGGAGGCCAGAGGACCTTTTGTCAGTCTGAAGGACTTTATGGAGCGCTTATCCGGCAAGGAAGTGAATAAGCGGACGGTAGAAAGCTTTATTAAGGCCGGTGCCATGGATGGACTTCATGCGACGCGAAAACAATTGATGCTGGTGTATACACAGGTTATGGACCAGGTGAATCAGGAACGCAAAAAGTCCATGACGGGTCAGATGTCCCTGTTTGATTTTGTATCGGACGAAGAAAAAGCGGATTTTGATGTGCATTATCCAAATGTGGGTGAATATGATAAAGAATCGAAACTGGCATTTGAAAAGGAAGTGCTTGGTGTTTACATCAGTGGTCATCCATTGGAGGAATATGAAAAATTTCTGATGAAAAATGTGACCGCCGTCTCGACAGACTTTTATCTGGATGATGATACTGGAGAAAGCCGGGTGCGGGATAATCAGAGTGCGATCATCGGTGGAATGATCACATCAAAAACTGTCAAAATAACAAAAAATAACAAGCGGATGGCATTTATTACGTTGGAAGATCTGGTGGGCACTGTGGAAGTGATTATTTTCCCAAATGATTTTGAGAAACATCAGAGATATCTGAACGAGGAACAGAAGGTTTACATTCGCGGAAGAGTGTCGGCATCGGAAGATCAGCAGGCAAAGCTGATCTGTGAAAAAATCATCCCATTTGACGATATATCTAAAGAGGTATGGATCCGATTTGACAGTAAGGCCGATTATATGAAACGGGAATCCGAATTGTATCAAATGCTTGAGCCTGAGACAGGGGCGGATTCGGTTGTTATTTTCTGTGCAAAGGAAAAGGCCGTCAAACGGCTGGATCAGCGTTATGCTGTCCGGGCGGATGAACGGATGCTTGAGAACCTTCGAAATGTCTTCGGTTCGGAAAATGTAAAACTTCAGCAATCCGTCTTGAAAAGGTGATTAATCTGTATTAAAATATCAAAATAATGGACAGCAATTCGTAAGGATGGGGGTCAGGACATGAGTAAAGAAATAAAAACAATTGGTGTGCTTACCAGCGGCGGCGATGCACCGGGAATGAATGCGGCGGTTCGTTCGGTTGTGCGTACAGCGGTATCTAAGGGATGTAAAGTCAAAGGAATCCGCAAAGGCTATGCTGGTCTTCTGGAAGAAGATATTGTGGATTTACACGCAGGGAGCGTTTGTGACATTTTAAATAGAGGCGGAACATTTTTATATACAGCACGATGTGATGAATTCCGGACGAGAGCCGGACAGGAAAAAGGCGCCGAAGTCTGCCGGAAGCATGGTATTGACGGCATTATTGTGATCGGTGGGGATGGATCCTTTAGGGGAGCCCAGAAACTGGCAGCCCTTGGTATTAATACCATTGGTGTTCCGGGAACGATCGATCTGGATATTTCCTGTACAGACTATACGATCGGTTTCGACACAGCGGTGAATACAGCCATGGAGGCCATTGATAAGGTAAGAGATACATCCACATCCCATGAACGCTGCAGTATTATTGAAGTTATGGGCAGAAATGCGGGATATATCGCTTTATGGTGTGGTATTGCCAATGGTGCGGAGGACATTCTTCTTCCGGAAACTTATAATTATGATGAACAGATGATTGTGGAACATATTATCCGGAGCCGCAAGGTGGGTAAAACCCATCATATTATCATTAATGCGGAGGGAATCGGACATTCCACAAGTATGGCACGTCGGATTGAAGCAGCCACAGGTATTGAAACGCGTGCGACTATTTTAGGTCATCTTCAGCGAGGCGGTAACCCGACAGCCAAAGATAGAGTATATGCCTCGATCATGGGTGCGTATGCGGTGAATGCCCTTGTATCCGGCAAGACGAATCGTGTTGTGGCTTATAAGCACGGTGAATTTATTGACTATGATATTGACGAAGCCCTGAGCATGAAAAAAGAACTGGATCCGTTCCAGCTGGAAGTTGCCCGGATGATGTCGAGATAAAATATAGACAGATAATATAGCGCGGTATTCGAAAACGAAGACTGCGCTATCATTAGTATAGTGAGGGATTTAAATTGGAAAATAAAAAAAGAAGTTACGAGTTAAAGACTGTTCAGGTCATTGGACTTGGTTTTCTTATCCTTATTTTTATCGGTTCGATATTGCTTTCACTTCCGATCGCATCTGCAGATGGAAGCTGGACACCGTATATTGACGCACTTTTTACAGCGACAAGTTCTTCCTGTGTGACAGGGCTGGTGACGGTTGTCACAGCACATCATTGGAGTTTCTTCGGACAGCTTGTTATCCTGATCATGATACAGATGGGTGGTTTAGGCGTTGTATCCTTTACAACCCTTTTGCTGATTATAGCAGGGAAACGAATCAAGATGAAAGAGAGAATACTGATCCAGGAAGCCTATGGCTATGATACCCTGACCGGGCTTGTTCGTATGGTTAAAAAAATGATCAAAGGTTCTCTGATCGTGGAGGGTATCGGTGCCTTGTTGTATACGATCGTTTACATACCGAGATACGGTTTTTTAAAAGGTATTTGGGTATCCGTTTTTACATCAGTGTCGGCATTCTGCAATGCGGGTATGGATCTGATAGGAGCGGACAGTATGATGGGCTATGTGGATCACCCGTTGATGAATCTGGTAACAATGGGATTGATTATCGTCGGTGGACTTGGCTTTATCGTCTGGTGGGATATTATTGCTATGTTCCGAAGAGTTCATAAAGAAAAGATGAGCTTGAGGATGTCCTGGCGTCGTATGACGCTCCACAGTAAACTTGTCATTACGGTGACATCCACTTTGATCGTTGTCGGCGCGGTACTTTTCTTTGCTTTGGAACATAATAATCCATTGACCATGGGCAATTTAAGTCTTGGCGGTAAGATATGGGCCAGCATCTTCCAGTCCGTAACACTTAGGACGGCTGGATTTGCAAGTATTGATCAGAGCGAGTTGACATCAGCCAGTGTCCTTTTAGGATGTGTTTATATGTTTATCGGCGGTTCGCCGGGAGGTACTGCCGGCGGCGTTAAAACAACGACTATTGCATTGCTTGCATATGCTGTTTTGGCAATCATTTCAGGTAAAGACGATGTGGAGCTTGGAAGACGGCGGATCCGTATAAGCAATGTTATGAAGGGGTTATGCGTTGTGCTGCTCCAGGTTGCATTTTTAATGGTCAGCACATTTTTAATGTGCGTTTTCGAGCCGGGACTCACGATCACAGAGATTATATATGAAACCTTTTCGGCTCTGGGCACAGTGGGACTTTCCATGGGAATTACGGAGGGACTGTCACTGGCTGGTAAGCTGGTAATCATAGGAAGTATGTATTTCGGCCGTCTGGGACCGATTACGGTGGCGATGATTATGAATGTGAGTGGAAAAAATCGAAAGATCCGAAGACGAATGCCGGATGGAAAGATTTTGGTATAAATAGGATGAGGAAAGCGGTGCAGGTATTTCCTGTTACCCATTATTATGATATACTATACGTGTAAAAATATTTGTGAGGTTTTAGTTATGGCTAAGAAAGAATATGGTGTACTTGGATTAGGTAAATTTGGCACTGCAGTGGCGAAAACATTGGCTGAAGCAGGTAATTCGGTCATTGCGGTGGATCTTGATCCGGACCGGGTAGATGAACTGGCAGATATTGTTACCTGTGCCATGGTTGCAGATATATCGGATGCTACGGTTCTGGATACATTGGGACTCCACAATCTGGACTGCGTGATCATCGGTGTTTCCACGAATATGCAGGTCAGCATTATGGCTACCATTCTTGCCAAGGAAATGGGTGCAGGTTATATCGTGGCGAAAGCGGAGAATGAGATTCATAAACATATATTGGAAAAAGTCGGTGCAGACAGGATCGTCTTTCCGGAAGGAGAGATGGGAATACGACTGGCGAGAAATCTGATGGGCGGTGAATTCGTCGATCTGGTGGAATTATCCAAAGAATTCAGTATGGTGGAGATGCCGGTGCCAAAGATGTGGCTCGGAAAGAGTATCCGTCAGCTGAACGTGCGTGGAAACTATGGTGTGAATATTATCGGTATTATGAAAGGGGAATATATCGAGGTTAATATGGATCTTGAAGAGCCTCTGGATGAAAAGATGATTCTGGTCATTGTCGGAAAAAACAGTGATTTTACCAAAATTGGAGTAGATGTATAGATGATTACAAGCATATCCAATCCCCGGATCAAAAATCTGATTCAGCTTCAGAAAAAGGGAAAGTCCCGGAGGGAGCAGCAGGCGTTTGTGGTTGAGGGGATTAAGATGGTGCTGGAAGCACCAGAAAAAAGATTAAAAGAAATATATATGTCTGAGAGCTTTGCAAAAGATGAAATGCATCGAAAGGCAGTCGATGAAAAGGCAGCCGCAGCGGGCTGTTTTATTGAAGTTCTCAGTGACAAAGTGTTTAAAGAGGTATCCGATACGATGACACCCCAGGGTGTTCTGGCGGTGGTAGGGATGACGGGCTGTGACTGGAAACAGATGCTTGCAGCTGATCAGAAGAAGGAAAAACTGATCCTTGTGCTGGAATCCCTTCAGGATCCGGGCAATCTTGGAACGATTCTTCGTACCGGTGAGGGTGCAGGTGTTGACGGTGTTATTTTAAACCGTACTTCTGTAGATCCCTATATGCCGAAGGTGATCCGTTCTACGATGGGATCGATCTATCGTGTGCCGGTAGCCATTGCCGACGATCTGGAAGAGGTGATCCAGGCGATGCGAAAGTCCGGGATGAAGGTTTATGCAGCACATCTCAAAGGAAAGAAGAATTATTTTGAAGAGGATTATCGGGAAAGTACCTGTTTTATGATTGGTAACGAAGCGAATGGCTTAAGTGATACACTGGCTGACATGGCGACAGATTATATTCTGATACCTATGGCAGGTCAGGTGGAATCTCTCAATGCAGGTGTTGCCGCCTCACTTCTTATGTATGAAGCAAGGCGACAGCGTCTGAACGTTCACTGAAAGGAGGAAGGAGCATGTATGAAATATTTTGGTTAGTGGCTTTCGGAGCTCTGCTTCTGATCGAGCTGCTGACTCTGGGACTGACGACCGTATGGTTCGCAGTTGGTGCATTGGCAGCGTTTTTGCTGGCAGTGATCAATGTCCCATTGCCATTGCAGATCGTTGCATTTATCGGTGTGTCGGTTCTGATGCTTGTGTTCACCCGTCCGTTGATGACCAAGTATTTGAACTCTAAGACAACAAAGACCAATGCAGAAAGTCTTGTCGGGAATAAAGCCCGGGTTTTGATCCCTGTAAACAACCTGAAGTCTGAAGGACAGGTCATGGTGAATGGGATGGAATGGACAGCCCGTTCGACCAAAGATGAGGTGACCTTCCCAAAGGACGAGATGGTGAAAATTGTCGGAATTTCCGGCGTCAAACTGATTATAGAAAAGTTGAATGAGGAGGAAAACAGCATATGAGAGGTATTTTATTCGTTGTTCCTGTAATTATTTTAGTTATTATTGTGCTGGCACTGATCGTATCCTGCATTAAGATCGTACCACAGGCACATGCTTATGTTATTGAACGTCTGGGAGCTTATCAGGGCACATGGTCTGTTGGTTTCCATGTTAAAGTGCCGATTATCGATAAAGTGGCTAAGAAGGTTATTCTGAAAGAACAGGTTGTTGACTTTGCTCCCCAGCCGGTAATTACAAAAGATAACGTAACGATGCGGATCGATACGGTCGTATTCTATCAGATCACAGATCCGAAATTATACTGCTACGGTGTTCAGAATCCGATCATGGCTATTGAAAACCTGACAGCAACAACACTCCGTAATATTATCGGTGATCTGGAACTGGATGAAACACTGACTTCCAGAGAAATTATCAATGCCAAGATGCGTTCCACACTGGATGTGGCAACCGATCCATGGGGAATTAAAGTCAATCGTGTGGAATTGAAGAATATTATCCCACCGGCAGCTATTCAGGATGCCATGGAAAAACAGATGAAAGCCGAACGTGAACGAAGAGAAGCTATCCTCATTGCAGAAGGTGAGAAACGTTCCGCAGTCCTTCGTGCAGAAGGTCATAAAGAATCGGCGATTCTGGATGCCCAGGCGGATAAGGAAGCACGCATTCTTCGTGCAGAGGCTGCAAAAGAAGCGAAGATCCGCGAAGCAGAAGGTGAAGCAGAAGCTATTCTTAAGATCCAGCAGGCCAATGCAGATGGTATCCGTTTCCTGAAAGAGGCAGGAGCAGATGAGGCTGTTCTTCGTATCCGAAGCCTTGAAGCCTTTGAGAAAGCAGCTGACGGACAGGCAACAAAGATTATTATCCCTTCTGAGATTCAGGGCGTTGCAGGTCTTGCAAAATCCGTTGTAGAGACAATTAAAGAATAAAGACATACAGGAGATGGGGAAGATGAATTTAAAAGGCAGAAATTTCTTAACATTAAAAGACTTTACAGAAGAAGAGATCCTTTATCTGCTGGATCTGGCAGCAGACTTAAAAGACCGGAAGAAAAAAGGTATTCCGGTGGATGTACTCCGGGGAAAGAATGTTGCGCTCATTTTTGAAAAGACCAGTACAAGAACACGCTGCTCTTTCGAAGTGGCAGCTCATGATCTTGGTATGGGAACAACCTATCTTGAACCAGCCAGCTCCCAGATCGGCAAAAAGGAAAGTATCGAAGATACAGCACGTGTCCTTGGAAGAATGTTTGAAGGTATTGAATACCGCGGTTTCGGACAGGATATTGTGGAAGAACTGGCACAGTATGCCGGTGTTCCTGTATGGAATGGCTTAACCAATGAATATCATCCAACCCAGATGCTGGCAGATTTTCTTACGATTCGTGAGCATATCGGCGATTTCAAAGGCAAAAAACTGGTGTATATGGGAGATGCCCGCTATAACATGGCGAACTCTTATATGATCGCCTGTGCGAAACTTGGTCTTCACTTTGTAGCCTGTGCACCGAAGAAGTATTTTCCTAATTCGGAACTCCGGGCAGAATGTGAAGAATATGCAAAGATTTCCGGTGGTTCCATCACGTTTGAAGAAGATCCGATTAAGGGAACTGCAGGTGCTGATGTTATCTGTACAGATGTGTGGGTTTCCATGGGTGAACCGGATGAGGTATGGGCTGAACGTATTCACGATCTTTCACCATACAAAGTGACAAAGGCGATTATGGACAATGCCGGACCTCAGTCTATTTTCCTTCACTGTCTGCCTGCCTTCCATGATCTGAAGACAAAGATTGGCAGTGAGATGGGCGAACGTTTTGGCATCCGGGATATGGAAGTGACCGATGAAGTCTTTGAATCTTCCCAGTCGAAGGTATTTGATGAAGCGGAAAACCGCATGCATACGATCAAGGCTGTCATGGCAGCAACCCTTTGTGATGAAATTTAAAGAGGAACTTAAAGATATCGGTCGAAATATCTATTTTTATGACAGCCTGGGTTCGACCAATGACCAGGCGAGGATATTAGCCACAGAGGGAGCTGATCATGGCTCCCTTGTTATTACAGAAACCCAGAACGGAGGCAGAGGCCGCCGGGGGCGGAGTTTCTTCTCACCGGAGGGTGTCGGCATCTGGATGTCCATGATCCTGAAACCGGATATTGCTCCGGAGAAGGCCTCGATGCTTACACTAGTGGCGGCTGTTGCCGTTCAGGAGACGATGGAAGATTTTGGTATTTCGTCGGGTATTAAATGGCCAAATGATCTGGTCGTTGATGGCAAGAAGATTACAGGTATTTTAACCGAGATGAGTGCCGAACCGGATCACATCCATCATATTATTCTTGGTATCGGAATCAACGTCAATATGACAGAATTTCCGGAAGAATTGAGAGAGACGGCCACATCGATGACCATGGCGACAGGGAAAACCTACAGCCGGTCAGAGATTATCCGGCGGTTTCTTTTACATTTCGATGTGAACTATGATATATTTATAAAAACAGGTGACCTTTCGTTTATAAAAGAAAGCTATAATGAGCGTCTGATCCATAAGGATAAAGAAATACGGGTTCATGAGATTGGGCGGGTCTGGCGTGGGATTTCCCGCGGCATTACAGATACAGGTGAATTGATCGTAACTTCTGAGGATGGGGATATTCCGGTTCGTTCCGGAGAAGTTTCCATTCGCGGTGTTTATGGATATATGGAATAGAGGATAAATTATGCAGCAGGAGAATGTGGTACTGTGCGCTGCCAGTGCCTATGAGGAAAAGTTTTATTTAAATCCGGAGTTTGATGCACTGCCGGAAGGCATTAAGGAGGATCTTCAGATTATCAGTGTCCTTTTTACTGCAGATGTGGGTGGCGTCCTGATCATGGAATTTGCACCGGAAGGCGAGCTTCAGCTTCGTGTGGATGTGGCAGAAGAGGATATTTTGTTTGATGAGATTGGCAGTGGTTTAAAGATCCGGCAGATTCAGCGTGAACGGGCAGAGCTGTTCGAGTCTCTTGAGATGTATTACCGGGTATTTTTTCTGGGAGATACAGCAGCAATTGAATAAGGAGGGAAATAATCATGTTATTAGCAGTTGATATTGGAAATACAAATATTACAATGGGAATTTTCCGCGGCGAGATTTTAATGGCAAATTTCCGTATGACAACACAGATTCCAAGAACGTCCGATGAATATGGTGTGTTTATCCGCGAGTTGATCCGCAGTGCGGGATTTGAGCCAAAGGATATTGATCAGGTTATTATTGCATCGGTTGTACCGGACATTATGTATTCCTTTACAAGCGGTATCAAGAAATATTTCTGTTCGGAACCGATTGTTGTGGGTCCGGGAGTGCGGACCGGTGTGCGTGTGAATGCTGAGAATCCGAAGGAAGCCGGAGCCGATCTGATCGTTGATGCTGCTGCGGCAAAAGAAATTTATGGCGGACCGGCCATTGTCATTGATTATGGTTCGGCGACCACATTTGAGTTGATTCTTGAAGACGGAACATTGGATGCAGTTGTTATTGCACCGGGTATTCAGATGAGTGCCAATGCGTTGAGCGAGAGTACAGCAAAGCTTCCGGATGTTGAGATTAAAAAACCGAAAACGATTCTGGCGAAGGAAATCATTTCCAATATGCAGGCGGGACTTTTCTACGGAAGTGTCGGGGAAGCCGAATATATTGTAAAGAAGATGAAAGAGGCAGCCGGATTACCAAATATTAAAGTAATTGCAACAGGCGGTCTTGGCGGCATTATTGCAGAAGAATGTGATGCGATCGATGTTTATGACAGCCTGCTGACATTGAAAGGACTGCGTATTATTCATAAGCGTGTTACAGGAAGATGAGAATAGGTAATTTAACTTTAGAGAATAATGTGATAGCAGCACCGATGGCAGGCGTGACCGACCTGCCATTTCGCTTGCTTTTAAAGGAGCAGGGTGCGGGCCTTGTGTGCAGTGAAATGGTAAGTGCCAAGGCAATTTATTATAATAATAAAAATACGGAGCCATTGATGCAGGTGGATGAGCGGGAACGTCCATTTTCACTTCAGTTGTTTGGCTCGGATCCCCAGTTGATGGCGGACATGGTGAAAAAAATTGAAGACCGGCCTTTTGATATTATTGATATTAATATGGGATGTCCGGTACCGAAGGTGGTCAATAATGGCGAAGGTTCGGCATTGATGAAAAATCCGGTTCTGGCCGGACAGATCATCGAGGCGATGGCAAAAGCAACGGATAAACCGGTTACGGTTAAAATTCGAAAAGGGTTTGATGATGCCCATGTGAATGCGGTGGAGATGGCTCATGTTGCTGAGGAAAGCGGGGCGGCAGCAGTGGCTGTCCATGGACGGACAAGGGAACAGTATTACCATGGAAAGGCAGACTGGGACATTATCCGTCAGGTAAAGGAAGCTGTATCGATTCCGGTCATCGGCAATGGTGATATTGATTCACCGGAGGCTGCGAAGGCGATTGTGGAGCAGACCGGTTGTGACGGCATTATGCTTGGCCGCGGTCTTCAGGGCAATCCATGGCTGATCGGACAGATTCTTTACGGCAAGGATAAGCCGACTATTGAAGAGATTGTGGAGATGGTGCTCCGTCATGCCCGAATGCAGGTGGAATTTGCCGGAGAATATATGGGAATCCGTCAGATGCGTAAACATGTGGCATGGTATACGACCGGTTATCCGGGTTCGGCAAAGCTTCGGGGGATGGTCAATCAGGTTGAAAGTATGGAGGCACTGGAGAGCTTGATGCGAACCTACGAAAACCATGGAAAACAGCGAGAATTCGGGGTTGGCGTATATTGACACACCCGGATTCATAAGTTATAATATTACGAATGTAAACTGAAGTTTTGTGCATAAAGAGAATATATATAAAGGAAGGGCGTTAAAAGTGGAAGCTAAGAAAAATATCTTAACCTTTGCTGGTTTGAAAGCATTAGAAGACGAATTATTTGATTTAAAAGTTGTTAAAAGAAAAGAAGTTGCACAGAAAATTAAAGAAGCCAGAGAACAGGGCGACTTATCTGAAAATGCTGAATACGATGCAGCAAAGGATGAACAGCGTGACATTGAAACAAGAATCGAAGAGATTGAAAAGATTCTTAAAAATGTTGAAGTTGTTGATGAGGACGATGTTGACCTGGATACGGTTAGTATCGGATGCAGCGTACGTCTTTATGATGTAGATATGGAAGAAGAAGTGGAATATCAGATTGTAGGTTCCACAGAAGCGGACAGCCTTAATTTCAAAATTTCCAATGAATCTCCGGTAGGAAGTGCACTCATCGGACGTAAAGTTGGAGAAACAATTGAAGTGGAAACACAGATTGGTTTATTAATGTTCCGTATTCTGGAGATCCAGAGAGCGAACATCTAAGAGGGGAGAATTACAGTGGCAGGAGAAAAGAATCAGACACAGGACCTTAACCAGCTTCTGAAAGTACGTAGAGATAAACTTAAAGAACTCCAGGATGCCGGCAAAGATCCATTTGTCATTACAAAATTTGATGTAAGTCATCATAGTCAGGATATTAAAGATAATTTTGAAGCATTAGAAGGACAGAACGTGACGATCGCAGGTCGTGTCATGTCCAAACGAGTTATGGGTAAAGCATCTTTCTGTAACGTACAGGACTTGAAAGGCAATATTCAGTCCTATGTAGCACGTGACAGCATCGGTGAAGAATCCTATAAAGAATTCAAGAAGATGGATATTGGTGATATCGTAGGTCTTAAAGGTGAAGTTTTCAAAACAAAGACAGGTGAAATTTCTATTCATGCATCTGAAGTGACACTTCTCACAAAAAGCTTACAGATCCTTCCAGAGAAATTCCATGGTCTGACCAATACAGATATCCGTTACCGTCAGAGATATGTGGATTTAATTATGAATCCGGAAGTTAAAGATACATTTATCAAACGTTCCCAGATTCTTAAAGAAATCCGTAACTTCCTTGATGGACGTGGATTTATGGAGGTTGAAACACCAATGCTCGTATCCAATGCCGGTGGTGCGGCTGCAAGACCATTTGAAACCCATTACAATGCATTGGACGAAGATGTTAAACTCCGTATTTCTCTGGAGCTTTACCTGAAACGTCTGATCGTTGGCGGTCTTGAAAGAGTATACGAAATCGGTCGTGTATTCCGTAATGAAGGTGTAGATACACGTCATAATCCGGAATTTACACTGATGGAATTATATCAGGCATACACAGACTATGAAGGTATGATGGAGCTTACAGAAAGCATGTTCCGTTACCTTGCTGAAAAAGTCTGCGGAAGTGCTGTACTTAGCTATAATGGTACAATCATTGATATGTCCAAGCCATTTGAACGTATCACAATGATTGATGCTGTTAAGAAATATGCTGGTGTAGATTTCAATGAAATCAAAACAGATGAAGAAGCTAAAAAAGTGGCGGATGATCATAAAGTTGTTTATGAACCACGTCATAAAAAAGGTGATATCATCAATCTTTTCTTCGAAGAATTCTGTGAAGAAAAGATGGTACAGCCAACATTTGTTATGGATCATCCAGTAGAAATCTCTCCATTAACAAAGAGAAAACCGGAAAATCCGGAATTGGTAGAACGTTTCGAATTGTTCATTTATGGTCGTGAAATGTGTAACGCATACTCCGAATTAAATGATCCAATCGATCAGAGAGCACGTTTTGCTGCTCAGGAAGAAGCTTTCGCTGCCGGTGATGAAGAAGCGAACCATACAGATGAAGACTTCTTAAATGCCCTTGAAATCGGTATGCCTCCAACAGGTGGTATCGGTTATGGTATCGACCGTTTGGTAATGCTTTTAACAGACAGCCAGGCTATTCGTGACGTATTATTATTCCCGACAATGAAGAGCCTTGACGGAACAGGTAAGTCTACAAAGGCTGCTGCACCACAGGAAACAGCTGCAGAAGCACCAGTTGCTGCACCAGTAGTTGAAGAAGTT
>JAXJRF010000151.1:0-3422 GCA_036310765.1 Frisingicoccus sp. | reverse complement strand
CATTAAGGATATCATGACCGGTTACCGTGCTTTTTCTTACCAGTTTGTCAAATCTTTCCCGGTATTGTCCAAAGGATTTGAGATTGAAACAGAGATGAGCATTCATGCCGTCCACAAAAATCTGCTTGTTGAAAATGTGATCATCACTTATCGGGATCGCCCGGAAGGCAGCGAATCCAAATTGAATACCTACAGTGATGGATTTAAAGTCATCAAAACGATTATTAAGTTATATAAAAACTACAAACCTTTCGGGTTCTTCAGTATTCTGGCTGCCGTTCTGATGCTCTTAAGTACAGGTTTCTTTATCCCTGTCTTAACAGAGTATTTTGCAACCGGACTGGTACTTAAATTCCCTACACTGATTGTCTGTGGTTTTGTTGCACTGGCTGCATTGATCTCATTTTTCTCCGGTGTTATTCTGTCTACGATCAATCAGAAAAACCGCCAGGATTTCGAGATGCAGCTTCATGCGATCCAGAGAGAGTATAACCATCTGATTGAAAAGTAAAAACTTCCTGTTGTCAATCAGGAATAATCTTAAAGAGGCATATGACGCAAACGCGTTACATGCCTCTCTATTTATTTAGAACCGCCTATGAACCAGCAGCCCCACTATTTTACCTATTTCTTTCACCACCATAGAAACCATAAGTGAAATCACAAAAACGGTTATCATATGCGTAAACATGAACAACACATCACTTTGAACATACACTCCAATCGCATTCGGAAATGCCAATCTGTTTAATATGTAGATAACAAAAAAATGAACCAGATAAATATTAAATGTATGCTCCGACAAAAAGAGAATCCCTTTTTGAATCAGATTTGTACTCTGAAGCTTGTCTCCTATGCAGAATGCAAAGATAACAATACAGGATGCACACAAAAGTCCAATGCCGCTATACCAGAACATTATGTGATTTCCCGTACCCATCCTATAGGAATAAAACTGAAGAATAATTCGAAAAACATTCAATCCAATAAATGTCAGTACAGACAATATAAGATTTCGCTGTGTCGCCAGTGTTTCTTTGTGCTTATATAAGATATATCCCCACAAAACAATGATCGCAGCAGGAATAAGTGCATTGATCGAGTGATGGGAAAATTCAAATAACTGATTTCGAGTAATATCATTTAAAACAAATGCACCGAAAGTCGCTGTCATAAAGATCTGTTCTCTTTTGACCTTTTCGTTCAAATACTGAACAAAAGACTTCAGAACCGGAAATATGAGAATGATAAGTATATAAACGTAGTTATACCACAAATGAGCACCGTATTTAACCGGACTATTCCACTTCATCAATCCCTTCAATACATCCAGATATTCCCCCGGTGTATGCACTATACTCTCCCTCAGAGAAACACCTTCCACAATCCATTCACCAAAGAAAAATGCAAAACAGCTGAACACCACTGTCGGTATACCAATATTTATTGCCGTCTTTTTTAACAGCCTTCTATAGCTGGTATTTTTAAATAGAAAGAATCCGAGAATTAACCAGAATATTCCCACCGCATCGGCAACAACGCAGGCAAATGTCAGACGGCTCATATCAATATAGCCGTCATGACAAATGCTGAGCGTAACGTGTATGCCAATGACCATTAAGCAACCAATAACTCTGGACAATTCAACGGATATGTCCTTATTCAATGCCTTTCACTTCAAAACCAGCATCGTCAATGGCTGCTTTTAAAGCCGCTTCATCGTATGCACCGTCAAATGTTGCACATTTGTCCTCAAGGCTGACATTAATGTCTTTTACACCAAGTCCTTCCAAAGCTTCTGTGACATGCATCACACATTTCTGGCATCCCATACCTTCAATCATTACTTTTGTCATATTCAATCTCTCCTTTATTTATTTTATACCGATCAATTCATAACCGGCTTTTTCGATAACAACTTTAAGTTCTTCCTCGGACACATCCTCATTTACAGAGATGACTGCTGTACCTTCCTGAAAATCCGTTGTCGCCTCATCAATCTGAGGCATTTTTTCCAGTGCCTTTTTAACCATCTTTTCGCAATGGCCACACATCATACCCTCAATTTCAAGAGTCATGAATTCAGACGAAACCGCTGTTTCTACCGGACGCATTGTTTCAGCAATCTCATGTATATCCACGCTCTGAATCTTTCTATCCTTCGATGTACTGTTCATTTTAAACAGATTCAGCCTTAATGCATTGGAAATAACACAAAAGCTGGACAAACTCATGGCTGCAGCACCGAACATCGGATTCAGCTGAAGTCCAAACATCGGAATCCATACACCTGCTGCCAAAGGAATGCCGATCACATTATAGAAGAATGCCCAGAACAGATTCTCGTGAATATTTTTCAGGGTTGCACGACTCAAACGAATAGCTGCCGGAACATCGCTCAGGCGACTCTTCATCAAAACAACGTCCGCCGCATCAATAGCAACATCCGTACCTGCCCCGATGGCGATTCCCATATCCGCCCTTGTCAATGCCGGTGCGTCATTGATACCGTCACCAACCATGGCCACTTTGCCTTTTTCCTGAAGGGCCCGGATCACATTTTCCTTTCCATCCGGAAGTACACCTGCAATAACTTCATCCACACCTGCCTGTTTGCCAATGGCTTTTGCTGTACGTTCATTATCACCCGTCAGCATAACGACTTTAATGCCCATATTCTGAAGCTCACGTACTGCCTGAGGGCTGTCGGCTTTAATCACGTCTGCAACAGCAACAATGCCAAGCAGCTTGCCGGATTTTCCAAAAAATAGAGGCGTTTTTCCATCTGCAGCCAACGTTTCCGCACGCTTCCGCATGTCATCCGGCACTTTCATACGACTGCTGATAAAGTTAAGGCTTCCGCCAATGATTTCTTCGCCATTTAAAACAGCCTTCAATCCATTGCCTGGCAATGCGAGGAAATCCGAAACTTCTTCTGTATGAACACCTTTCACATCACCATACTGTAAAACTGCTTTTGCCAGAGGATGCTCACTCTTCTTTTCAAGGGCGTAGGCATATTTCAAAAGCTGTTCCTCGCCAACACCATCCGACGGAACCATATCTGTCACCTTCGGTTCACCGCTTGTAATCGTTCCTGTTTTATCCAACGCAACAATCTGTACTTTTCCTGTTTCTTCCAGAGATACTGCCGTCTTGAATAAAATACCGTGTTTGGCACCCATACCGTTGCCCACCATAATAGCTACCGGTGTGGCAAGTCCAAGCGCACAAGGACAGCTGATCACAAGAACGGAAATACCCCTTGCCAGGGCAAAACCAAAGGTCTGACCCGCAATCATCCATACGATTGTTGTAATTACTGCAATAGTAATCACCGCCGGCACAAAAACACCGGAAACCTTATCTGCCACCTTGGCGATCGGTGCCTTCGTAGCCGCCGCATCACTGACCATTTTAAT
>JAXJRF010000150.1:0-34475 GCA_036310765.1 Frisingicoccus sp. | reverse complement strand
TTGCCCGTACATTCCAGAACATTCGTCTTTTCTCAAAGATGACCGTACTTGATAATGTTAAGGTTGCCCTTCATAACCATGTCAGTTACAGTCTGGCAGAAAGCTTTTTCCATATCGGCAATTATGCAAAAAAAGAAAAAGAGATGGATGAAAGAGCACTTGAAATACTTAAAGTTTTCGATCTGGATGGCTATGCAGATGCATTGGCGTCCAATCTTCCATATGGTAAACAGAGAAAGCTCGAGATTGCCCGGGCCCTTGCAACTGAACCAAAGCTTTTGCTTCTGGATGAACCGGCGGCCGGTATGAATCCGAACGAAACAAAGGAATTAATGGATACAATTCAGCTGATTCGTGATAAATTTGGTGTTACGATTCTTCTGATCGAACATGATATGAAACTGGTTTCAGGTATCTGTGAATATCTTTATGTGCTGAATTTCGGTATGGAACTGGCACATGGAGAACCATCTGTTGTTCTCAATGACCCTAGAGTTATCACAGCATATCTGGGAGAATAGGAGGTAGTGTCATGGCGATGTTAAAAGTTACAGATTTACAGGTGTATTATGGCGTGATTCAGGCACTTAAAGGGATTTCCTTTGAGGTTAATGAAGGTGAAGTCATTGCACTGATCGGTGCCAATGGTGCCGGAAAAACAACCATTCTTCATACGATCACAGGTCTGATTGAAGCGAAAGCGGGAACTGTGGAATTTGAAGGCAAAGATATTACAAAAATGCCGGGTCACAAGATCGTTACGCTTGGTATGGCACATGTACCGGAGGGACGACGTGTATTTGCGGATCTGACTGTTTTGGAAAACTTAAAGATGGGTGCTTATACCCGTACCGATAAAAATGAGATCGCCGAATCTCTTGCAATGGTTTATAAACGTTTCCCTCGTCTGGAAGAACGTAAAAACCAGCTTGCCGGAACATTGTCTGGTGGTGAGCAGCAGATGCTGGCGATGGGACGTGCACTTATGTCCAAACCAAAGATCATTCTGATGGATGAACCGTCTATGGGACTTTCTCCGATTTTTGTTAATGAAATTTTTGATATTATCCGGGAAGTCAGCGAAAGCGGTACGACCGTTCTTCTCGTTGAGCAGAATGCGAAAAAAGCTCTGAGTATTGCAGATCGTGCCTATGTTCTTGAAACAGGCAATATCGTTCTCGAGGGTGATGCCAAAGAAATGATGAATGATGAATCTGTTAAGAAAGCTTATTTGGGTGAATAGGGGGTATTTTGAATGGCTCATACAGTAATTACAATTGCCCGTCAGTATGGAAGCGGCGGAAAGACGATCGGACGCATGCTTTCAGAAAACCTTGGAATTCATTTTTATAATCGTGAAATCCTTCGACTGGCTTCCGACGAGAGTGGCATTAACGAGCAGTTATTTGGTGCCAATGACGAATATGTGAAGACGAATATTCTTCATAAAATTGCTAAGAAAATTCATGGAGGCGAAGTGCTCCCTCCAGACAGTGATGATTTCCTTTCCACAGATAATTTATTTAATTATCAGGCAAAGGTCATCCGCCAGTTGGCAGAAGAGGAATCCTGTGTTATTATCGGCCGCTGTGCAGATTATATTTTAAAGGATTATGATAATGTGGTTCGCGTGTTTATTCATGCACCATATGATTTCTGTCTTGAACAGGCGATGCGTGTGAATGCAAAATCAGAGAGCGAAATGAGCAAACTGATGGAAAAACGAGACAAATACCGCGGTGACTATTACAAGCATTATACGGGCCAGAGTTGGTATGATGCCCGCAACTATGATCTCTGTCTCGACAGCAGTAAACTTGGCTTTGATGGCTGTGTGGAAGCAATTAAAGCTTATATGGCAGTACGCGGACTTTCGATTGAATAAAAAGCGAGTGTGTGATGAGCAATATATTTGATTATTTGACCTGGCGCGGTGATATTCTTTTTTCTCAAGTATCACCCAATTGTGTGGATGCCCTGATTTTTTCGGCACTTTCCTACATTAATTATGATGATATCGTTTCAGGAGAAGCGGCGGAGACGATCACTCTCCGCGAAACCGCAGATCAAATGATTGATGTGCCTGATATTGAGGGAAGATATCGTGTAAAGAAAGATATGGAACTTTTGCAGGTGGCTGCGGCGACGGAGCGATTCGGTCGTGTGAAAATGACATGTTATCAGAATATTTTTAACACAGAAGAGGAAACCCAGTTTGCGGCGATCACCTTTCTTCTTGATGATGGTACGGCTTTTCTGACGTTTAGAGGAACGGACCGGTCTTTGGTTGGCTGGAAGGAAGACTTTAATATGACCTATCAGGAGAGCGTTCCGGCACAGCGTCTTGCCCGGGATTATCTTCGGACATTCGCATTGAACAGCCGTATGGCTTTAAGAGTCGGCGGTCACTCTAAGGGAGGCAATCTGGCAGTTTATGCTGCCGCAAAAAACGATGCCGAGATCAGAAACCGGATTATTGAAATATATAATCAGGACGGTCCGGGATTTCGAGAGGCGATGATGAAGGATCCGGGTTATCTGGATATTATTCCGAAGATTCATACCTATGTACCCGAATCTTCTGTCTTTGGTATGCTTTTAAAGCATAAGGAACCATTCACGATCATTAAGAGTAAATACATAGGCGTTATGCAGCATGACCCTTATAATTGGGAGGTTCTTGGAAATGCCTTTGTTTTGGCAGATGAGCTGGCTCCGGATTCCAGACTGTTCGATCAGACGATGGACGACTGGCTGGCGGGAATGACCAATGAAGAACGTAATGAATTTTCAGATACGTTATTTCATCTGCTGATGATCGGTGACACGAATCAATTGAAGGACATTGTGCGTTTTCAGAATATCCGGGCGTATTTGAAAACCTGGCATATGGATGATGACCGGCGAAAGATCATTTCAACGGAAATGTCAAAGCTGGTGGAATCTGCCAAACGTGCTTATCAGAAAATAAAATAACAGGGATGCCGCTTAAGCGGCATCCCTGTTTTTGGGTTATTTTAAAATTTGAGGAGGATGATTCCGGCCAAAATCTATAAAAGTTATTTTTTGCCCGTACTTTTTAAGTAGTCATAACGGGTGAAAATAAACAATTCTATAATATGCCCGTAATTATTGATTCAATATTACGGTCGGGAATCTATTTTTTTTAAATCTATCCGTAATAACAGCTTATTCGTACGGTTGTGATTAATGTTTTTTTAAAATTGACCGAAAAACATTTCAAAGTTTGCGGTTGAAATTTGAATTATTCTTAACATAACCGTAATTAAAAACAATTTTTTAGTATCCATATTTCTTTTGTTTCATTTTCAAGAAAAGGAATGTCAGAACGACGGCCATAAATTCAGCCACAACGATGGACATCCAGATGCCGTCAATACCAATCAGTAACGGCAGAATCAAAACAGCGGCAATCTGAAATACCAGTGTTCTGAGGAAGGAAATCAATGCCGATGTCAGCCCGTCATTCAGTGCTGTGAAAAAGCCGGAGCCAAAGATGGCAAAGCCCATCAGCAGGAAGGACAGGGCGAAAATGCGGAAACCGGAAACGGTCACCTCCATCAGTTCTGTGTCATATCCAACAAAAAGCCTTGCCAAAGGCACTGCACTGAGTTCGGAAAGGATAACCATTAAAACGGCAAAGCCGCCGATCAGGAGCAGACTCTTTTTCAAGATACTTTTTAACTCACCGCAATTTCGGGCACCGTCATGATAACCGATCACCGGTGCTGTACCGATGGAATAGCCGATAAATGCTCCGGAGAAAATCATACTTACATACATCATAACGCCGTAGGCTGCGACACCATTTTCTCCCGCATAGTTCAAAAGCTGTATATTGTAGAGCATACTGACAACGCTCATGGAAACATTGCTCATAAATTCGGAGGAACCATTGAGGCAGGCTTTTCCAATGGCTCTGCCGTCAAAGTCGGTTTTGCCAAGTCTCAGTGTACTGTTATTTTTCCGGAAGAAATAGAACAGTGGGATGACACAGCCGACGGTTTGGCTGGAGGCTGTAGCGATCGCCGCTCCGATCAGTTTGTATTCCTGTGGAAGCAGCATGACCAATACTGCGTCCAGAAGCATATTGGTAATGCCGGCACAAACCGTCACAACCAGTCCAAGCTGGGGCTTTTCAGCTGTCACGAAAAAGGACTGGAACAAAAGCTGCAATATATAAAATGGCAGTGCACAGAGAATGATACGCCCGTAGATGACACAGTTTTCCAAAAGTTCTCCTTGTGCACCGAGGAATACAGAGATGGGACGCAGAAAAATGATGCTGACCACAGCTAAAATAACGCCCAAAATAAAAGCTGTATAAGTGAACAGTGAGAACAGCTTATTTGCTCTTTTGTCATCGCCTTCACCGAAGGTTTTTGCAACAAGTGCCGTACCGCCTGTTCCAAACATAAATCCAACAGTAGCAACGATCATCAAAAAGGGCATGATCAGATTCACTGCCGCAAAAGGTGTTTTACCTGCGAAGTTTGATACAAAAAATCCGTCCACAACACCGTAGATGGATGTAAATATCATCATGGCAATGGAAGGGATTGTAAACCGGATTAATTTTCCATAAGAAAAATGGTCTGAAAGTTGAATTCTCATTTTGCCCTCCTAAACCAGATCTCTGTATATTCTGCCACAGCCAGTGCCAGCTCTTTAATGGACCAGCCGGTTGTATTGACCGTCAAATGATAGTTTTTCCGGTCTCCCCAGATGGCATCAGTCATGAGTTCTCTTGTCTGTATTCTTGATTTATCAATCTGTCTCATTTTCCGAAGCAGTTCTTTTTCGGATAAATTTTCGCCTTCCGGGGCTCTTTCCTTACAGCGGTGCAGTTTGGCCTGCGTATCGGCACATACAAAAATGTTAAAGGGCTCATATGTCTGCAAAATCGCATCGGCATTTCTTCCTACGATGATACAGTCTTTTCCCAGAGTGGCAATGTTTTCAATGACTTTTTTCTGTTCCACCAGCAATTTAATCTTTCCGCTTTGCGGATAAGCGGAGGAACCGAGGGTCGAATGGAAAGTGATGGGAAAGTTCTGCCAACCATGATTGCTCAGTGTATCGTTGACATAGTGTTCACTCATGCCGCTGTTTTTGGCAACAGCAGAGATAATTTCATTGTCGTAGTAGTCATAGCCTAAAATGTCTGCCATGCGTTTGCCGAGTTCCCGGCCGCCGCTGCCAAATTCACGACTGATAGTAAGAATTCTCATATAGTGTCTCCTTTTAGAGTTTATTTGAAAAACTTAAAGTAGCTTTGTAAACGAAAAAGCCCTTGCATCTGCAAGGGCTCTTCAGTGCGGAAGATGGGAGTTGAACCCACACGAGTGTGACCTCACTAGAACCTGAATCTAGCGCGTCTGCCATTCCGCCACTTCCGCATTTGTCGTTACGACTTTTATATGATACCAAAAAAGGCCCAATTAATCAAGGCCTTTTTTGATTTTTTATAAAATTTAATTCGGAATAATTAGCATTTTTCTGGTTCTGGATATGTTTCACCGAAGAGTTCGACTGTCATAGAAGCGATTTTCTGTGGCTCTTTTGGAGCATCCATACGGTTTGTAGGCACTGCAGCAATTTTGTTAACGACATCCATACCTTCGATGATCTTACCAAAAGCAGCATAAGCACCATCAAGATGTGGAGCTGGCTGGTGCATGATAAAGAACTGGGAACCAGCGGAGTTTGGCATCATTGTACGAGCCATAGATAAAACGCCGGCATCGTGTTTTAATGGATTTGCGAAACCGTTCTGGGAGAATTCGCCGCGGATGGAGTAACCTGGGCCGCCCATACCTGTTCCGTCCGGGCATCCACCCTGAATCATAAATCCTTTGATGACACGATGGAAGATTAAACCATCATAGTATCCTTTCTGAACAAGGGAGATAAAGTTGTTTACTGTATTCGGAGCGATTTCCGGATAAAGCTCAGCTTTCATCACATCGCCATTTTCCATAGTGATTGTAACAATTGGATTTGTCATAATAAATCCACCTTTCTTTTATTTATTCACTACCATATTGTAGCTGAAATTGCGGGGGAAGTAAAGGCTTTTCATTGAATAAAGCAGGGAAATGGTCTATAATATTACCAAATATATTTGAGGGAAGGAGACTGGAAAATGGCCATTCTTGCAGTAAAAATCGAAACTCCGGCAACCCTTCGGATGAATGAATTTTTCGACTATGCCGGACATTGCTGGGCATTGAGCCGGGGGCGGGAAGAGGAGAGTGCCATTGGTGCGGAGCTGGAAGACTTTTATGAGGGAACCGTTCGCAGCAGTCAGATGGAAGAGATTCCCGTTGTATTTTTTTATGAAGATCAGATCGTGGGCTGGTATGAGAAGGCTGTGGTCTATCGTTATATCCGACATCCGTCACTTTTTCTGGAAGGCAATATCTGTGCCAATGTGCGGGACGTTCGGCTGCTTAAAAATCCCCAGACCTTTGACGGCATTTTTTTTGGAAAAAATAAAAATTATCTGGTCATTGAAACAAGCGATTCAAGATACAGACTTTTGCAGTTTTTGATCAACGAAAATAAAGGCCCTTTTGAAGTGATAGATTATGCAAAAGTGACTTCAGATCTGAGAGGGAAGAACCGGGGCAGGATGCCTGTAAAATCGGCGGGAAGAATGACGGCCAAAGACAGGGTCAACCATATATTAAGCTTGTGTGAGACACTTGCACTGGAGATCATGGAGGACCGATGCGATGGTATCGGTACCGTAAAAAGTCTGGCAGAATTGTCATTGGAAGCGACGCGGTATGATGCGGGTAATGTGAATGCTTGGTATTATCTGGCGATGGCCTGTTATCAGCTTGGGTTTGTGCGAAAGGGGTTGAAGGCGATCGACCGGGCGATCCGTCTGGAAACGGATGGGGATGATCTGCTGGTGATGAAAGGCAATCTGATGGTAAGCAACGGGTGTCTTGAAGAAGCTTTGCATTGCTATGAAAGTGCCTATGAGATCCGGCCGGATGACAGCTATTATGTAATGGCAGGCAGGGCCTGTGCCTGTATGGGCAATGGGGTAGCAGCAGAACAGTATTACCGGAAGGTGAAAGACAGGGATATTTTAAAGGAATTTGAAATATCGATAGGAAAAAAGAAATTGTAATAATGCCAGGGGGAGTGACATGGAAAAGTATATGATGGCACTGGATCAGGGGACAACCAGCTCCAGATGCATTTTGTTTAATAAGGCAGGGGAGATTATCAGTTCGGCTCAGCAGGAGTTTCCGCAGATCTATCCGCAGCCGGGATGGGTAGAGCATGACCCGTTGGAGATCTGGGCGGCACAGATGAGTGTGGCCATTGCAGCCATGGGCAAAGCCGGGGTGACGGCGGCACAGATTGCCGGTATTGGCATTACAAACCAGAGAGAGACGACGGTTGTGTGGAACCGACATACGGGACTTCCAGTATATAATGCCATTGTCTGGCAGTGTCGAAGAACGTCGGAATATATCGATGAATTGAAGTCAAAAGGCTTTGATCGGACGATTCTGGAAAAAACAGGGCTTATTGCTGATGCGTATTTTTCTGGAAGTAAGATTAAGTGGATACTGGACAATGTGGAGGGAGCCAGGGAAGCGGCCGAGAAAGGTGATCTCCTTTTCGGGACGATTGACACATGGCTCATCTGGAAGCTGACCGGCGGTGAGGTCTATGTCACCGATTATACCAATGCATCCCGCACGATGCTCTATAACATTCATGAACTTTGCTGGGACAAAGATATTTTATCGGCGATGAATATTCCTGAATGTATGCTGCCGGAAGTTAAATCGTCAAGCTGTGTTTATGGCTATACTCATGAGGGTATTCTCGGCGGCAACATTCCGATCAGTGGTATTGCCGGCGATCAGCAGGCGGCATTATTTGGCCAATGTTGTTTTGAACCGGGTGAGGCGAAAAATACCTACGGAACAGGGTGCTTTTTGCTGATGCATACAGGTACAGAGGCGGTGCGGTCAAAAAACGGCCTTTTAACGACCATTGCGGCAAGCTGTGACGGGACAGTGCGTTATGCACTGGAAGGCAGCATTTTCATGGCGGGGGCGGCGATCCAGTGGCTTCGTGATGAGATGCAGCTCATTAAGACTTCAAAGGATTCGGAAGATTGTGCGCTGGCTGTGGAGGATTCCAACGGTGTTTATATGGTGCCGGCCTTTACCGGTATGGGAGCACCTTATTGGGATCAGTATGCAAGAGGAACGGTCGTTGGTCTGACCCGCGGTGTAAATAAAAATCATTTTGTGCGTGCGACTCTGGAATCGCTGGCTTATCAGACCTATGATGTGCTGAAAGCTATGGAAAGTGATTCGGGCATTAAGCTGTCTGCATTGAAGGTGGACGGGGGTGCCTGTGCCAACAATTTCCTGATGCAGTTCCAGTCGGATATTCTGGATACAAGGGTAGAACGGCCGGAATGTGTCGAAACGACGGCACTGGGAGCTGCCTATCTTGCAGGTATCGCTGTTGGCTATTGGAAAGATATCGAAGATATTAAGGCAAACTGGAAATTAGAGCGGACTTTCGAGCCGAATATGGTCGAAACATGTCGAGAAAAAAGTATTCAAGGCTGGCATGAGGCGGTTAAACGGGCCAAAGGCTGGGCAAAATAGAAAGGATGTGGCAGGTGTGACATTAAAAGAAATGATCAAACAGTCGGATAATATTGTATTTTTTGGCGGGGCAGGTGTGTCCACAGAGAGTGGAATTCCGGATTTCCGAAGTGAGACAGGTATTTATAATACGATCAAACGTTATAATCGGTCACCGGAAGAAATTTTATCCCATTCATTTTTTGTGGCACATCCGGATATTTTTTATGATTTTTATAAAAGTACGATGCTGTATCTGGATGCCAAGCCGAATGCAGCCCATCTGGCTCTGGCGAAATTAGAGAAGATGGGGAAACTGAAAGCAATTATTACGCAGAATATCGACGGTCTGCATCAGCTTGCGGGAAGTAAACGGGTTTATGAGGTTCATGGTGCGGTACAGCGGAATTATTGTATGCGATGCCATGAGTTTTATGATGCCGAATATATTTTAAAGGCGGACGGTATTCCAAGATGTGAAAAATGCGGCGGCATCGTTAAACCGGACGTGGTATTATACGAAGAAAGTCTGGACGAGCTGGCCATCAATGCCAGTATTCGTGCGATCAGTAACGCGGATATGCTGATCGTTGCGGGAACTTCTCTGAATGTTTATCCGGCAGCCGGATTTATCCAGTATTATAAAGGCAATAAGCTCGTTTTGATCAATAAGAGTGAGACTCCGTATGACCGTAAGGCGGATTTACTGATTCATGACAGTATTGGCAAGGTATTGGGAGAGGTGTTTGATGATTAAGAAACAAAATTTTTATTTTAAATCCTCCAATAAAACGGACCGTATCCATGGAGAGTGCTGGATCCCAGAGAATAAGAAGGTGCGGGCGGTCGTTCAGATTGCCCATGGTATGGTGGAATTTGTGGACCGATATGATGATTTTGCACGTTTTTTATGTAAACATGGAATTGCAGTGGTAGGCAATGACCATCTGGGACATGGAAGAACGGCAGCATCCGAGGATGACTGGGGATATCTCGGTGAAAATGGCTTTGCATATATGGTTGATGATATGGAAAAGCTCCGAAAGCATTTCAGTCACAGATTTCCAAATGTTCCTTATCATATGCTTGGACATAGCATGGGATCATTTCTGACCCGTTATTATCTGGTTAAATATGGAAAACGGATCGATGGTGCGATCATCATGGGTACAGGTTATCATCCGGTGCCTGTGGCTCTTTTTGGAAAATGTCTGACAAAGGTCATGGCTGCGGTGAAAGGCTGGAGATATCGCAGCACGTTTGTAACAAAGATTGTCTTTGGTGCTTATAATAAAGGTTTTGATTCGGTGCGTACGGATTATGACTGGATCAGCAGGGATGAGGCTGTGGTGGATAAATACATGGCGGAACCGGCATGCCAGTTTATATTCACTTTAAATGGTTATCATGAACTGTTTAAGGGGATAAGTTTCATTTCCAATAAGAAAAATGTGGATAAGATGCCGAAACATCTCCCGATCCTCTTTGTGTCGGGAGATGCAGATCCGGTCGGCAGTCAGGGTGACGGTGTTGAAAAGGTATACGATATGTTTGCTCTGTCGGGTATGGAAAATCTGGATATTCTTTTCTATAAGGAAGCCCGTCATGAGGTGTTAAATGAAACCAATCGAAAGGAAGTCTATCACGATCTGTATGAATGGCTGAATAAGGAAATTTCGCTAAAACGTTGAAAATACTGAGGAATTAGTATAAAATGTAAGGGATATAGTGTGAGAAGAAAATTCAGTCAGTATACAGGAGGATAGAATATGGGTTTATTTGGTAAAGGAAAAGACTTCTGGGATGAAGTTGACGATCCATCAGTGGAAGATTCTGGGCGTCCGATGACAGACAACGGCAGCTCGGAAGATGACATTGGGGATATAGATGATGGTCGATGGCATCCGACAAAGAGTACACCGTTAAAGGTCATTACCCGCCTTCTGCTCTTTGTTTCAGCAGTTGTTGTTGTTATTTCCGGATTAAAGGTATATACATATTTCAGCAATGGCGGAACGATGACGTCGGAGCCGGATTATTATCACAGTTCTTATTTTGGTGAGGAATACCAGAACAATGTGGTGCAGCTCATCCGTCTGGTTCAGGCAATTGAAGCAAGAGGTACGGTTTCGGGCGATGGTCAGGAGCAGGTGAATCAGGATCTGATCGCAAACTATCTTACAGCAGACGGCAATTTTTCTTTTGTTGTATATGATGATCGTACACAGGAAGTTGTCAGCAGCAGTGAGGATGCGGTCAAACGTATCGAAGCCAGCTATTATTTTGTGCGTTTAGATACGACAAAGGGTTCGTTTGATCTGAACTGCGGCATGAGAAATGACGCATTGGATGAATCGGTATGGAAAGAAGAACTGACATCCTGTGCCGGAACGTATACGATCTACGCAGCGGTGGATAATGAACTGACATCCACAGCGGATGGTTTTTATGAAAGTTATCAGGATTTCAAAGATATGATCGGAGGCTTTGGCCTGGCAAGAACCGCTGTTATTGCAGCAGCAGTTGTATTTGTACTTATGTTGATCTTCTGTATTGTAGCAACCGGTAATGTGAAGGGATATTCAGGTATCCGTTTAACATGGTTTGATAAAATCTTTACAGAGATTGCCATTATTCTGATCATCGCTTTTGGTGGCGGAAGTATTTTTGGTGCATATTATCTGTATACATCTGCGTTGAGCTTTGGTACATACGGTGCTTATGGAGCACTTGTTCTGGCTTATATTTTTATCATTCGGGGATATTTCAGTATGGTCCGCCGGATCAAATCCGGAACATTTATCAGCAACATGCTGATCTACCGTATTTTTGAAGCGATTGGCTCATTACCGACGGTTCCAAGGGTACTTCTTCTTATTCTTGTGCTTGTACTCTTGAATGGAGCGTTGGTGTTGGCACTGTTCACTTTGGACAGTTATGAAATTATGGGAATTCCACTTGTATATATCGTTGTCCCTGTAATCTTTGTTCTGGAGAATATCTGCTTTATCAGTTGGGTCATCCGTAAAGGTAATGCCGAATATGAAGATGAAATTTCAGAAGATGAAGAAGCGGAAGAAACTCCAGCTGTTGAAGGCGATACGATGACAGCAGGTGAACTGGAACAGGATCTGTCAAAAGCGTCAGCGATGGCAGTGGCACAGGAAACAGTCCGCAACGATGACTGGGAACATATGGATCTTGGCCCATCGGTGGATATGGCTATTGGCAGCGACAATATGGATATGGACGGTGAACTGGATAAAAAAGCCGGCGAAGGCGATGAAACGGTGGTACTTCCAAAAGAAGAGATTGAAAGTCTGCTTGGAGCAGCATCGATCGCAAGAGATTCTGCCACATCCTTTGATTTCATTCAGTTAAACAGAGATATTCGTAAACTTCATCGTTCTGTTTTAAAGGAAAGCGGTATTACGGTGACACTTCGTGCCCCTGAGAAACCGATCATCCTTGAGATGAATAAAGAGGACATGTGGAAAGCCATCTCTATGATCTATGATAATCTGGAACAGTATGCGGAACCGGATTCAAGAGTTTACGCAGAGATGTACACCCAGAATGGAAAACTGATCTACATTGTGAAGAATGCTGTAAAAGCAGAGGCAGCAGAGGCATCCAAACGGATTGCAGATGGTGCTGAATTGACCGGTGGATTGAAGATTGCTAAGGAAATTATTGAAAAGAATCATGGCAAATTTGTTGTGGCCATGGACGGCAATATTTTCAAAACAGGTATTCTTTTGAGCTTGGTTCAGGAGTAATATTATAGGGATAAATTTAAGGAGGTATGTGACTCGAATGGGTCACACGCCTCCTTATTTTGATTGGTTAAATGATTTGGTTACGGACAATTATTTGTTATCTTTAAAACTGTGAATATGATCAAGAAGTTCATTTTTCAGATTCCAGAGTTTCTGTGAAAGATCCACATAGACTTCCTGAGGATTCACAAGACGGCGGGATTCATCCCATAAGGTATCCAGTTCGGATGTGCAGTAGTCACGAATCTCCATAACGGAAGGGGATTTGTAAACACATTCGCCGTTGATAAAGATTGGCACAAGCAATTCGCGGATCGTGTAAGTGCCGCCTTCAAGCCATGTTTTTTTCCAGGTGGCGAGCGGATCGAAGATCATCAGCGTTTTATCCGGGTCAAACTGTTCATCCGCAAGGGCGATCAGATCTGCTTTGATCTTGCCTGTGGTTTTGTCATAGAGACGGAAAACAGTTTTATTTCCAGGATTTGTAACTTTTTCAACATTTTCAGATACTTTAATCTTTGGTGTGAAAACACCATTTTCATCGGCAACGGCAGCGAGCTTATACACACCGCCAAAAGCAGGACAATCCTTGGAAGTGATCAGATTTGTACCGACACCCCAGGAGGTGATCTTCGCTCCTTGTGTGTGTAAACTGTCGATCAGGTATTCATCCAGGTCGCTGGATGCGGAAATGACAGCATCGGTGTAGCCGGCAGCATCCAGCATATGACGTGCTTTTTTGGATAAGTATGCCAGGTCGCCGCTGTCAAGACGGATACCGTAAAGCTTTGGTTTGATACCCTTTGCCTTTAATTCATCGAACACCTGAATGGCATGCGGCACACCGGATTTCAATGTGTCATAGGTATCAACAAGAAGGAGACAGTTGTCCGGATACATATTTGCATAGGTACGGAAAGCTTCAAGTTCGGTTTTAAAGCTCATGACCCAACTGTGGGCATGGGTTCCTTTGATCGGAATATCGAACATCTGACCGGCAAGTACGTTTGAAGTACCGACACAGCCGCCGATCACAGCGGCACGAGCACCATAGACACCGGCATCCGGCCCTTGGGCACGTCGAAGTCCGAATTCCATGACACCGCCGCCGGCAGCGTAGACAACGCGGGCTGCTTTTGTGCAGATCAGACTCTGGTGGTTGATAATATTTAAAATAGCTGTTTCGACAATCTGAGCCTCCATGATCGGAGCAATAATCTTCAGGAGAGGTTCTTTTGGAAATACAACGGTGCCTTCCGGGATGGCGTAAATGTCACCGGTAAAGCGGAAGTTCCTCAGATATTCAAGAAAATCTTCCTGGAACAAACCGGTTGAACGTAAATAATCGATATCCTTCTCCTCGAAATGAAGCCCTTCGATATATTCGATCACCTGTGCCAGACCGGCAGTGATGGAATAAGCGGCACCTTCCGGATTGGAGCGATAAAATACATCAAAAATAACCCGTTCATTGGTTTTTGTTTTAAAATAACCCTGCATCATCGTCAACTCATATAAATCGGTTAAAAGTGTTAAATTAGATATATCCATAATACAATATGTCCTCTCTTAATCTTCCGTTATTAGTTTGAACAAATTATAACCCGGTATCATAAAAAATGCAAATTTTTTAAAAGATGGTTGACAAATGGCTAAACAACTGTTATATTACGAGTAGAACAAACATAACAATAATCATGATGCCTGTGAAGGAGGTATGTTTTATGGATTTTAATAAATATACACAGAAGTCATTGGAAGCCGTTCAGTCGTGTCAGAATCTGGCGATTGAATATGGAAATCAGGAGATCGATCAGGTACATTTACTGTATGCTTTACTGAAGATGGATAACAGCCTGATCACCAAGTTGATGGATAAGATGAATGTGAACACCGAAGGTGTTATTTATCAGACGGAGAAACTTCTCGCTGGTAAAGTAAAGGTTCAGGGCGGACAGCAGTATATAAGCCAGGATCTGAGTCGGACTTTTGCCCAGGCTGAGAAGGAAGCAAAACAGATGGGTGACGAATATATTTCGGTTGAGCATCTGTTCCTTGCACTGATGGAAACAGGGAATAAGGAACTGCGTACCTTATTTAAGAATTTTCAGATTACAAGAGATAAGTTTTTGAATGCTCTCATGAGCGTGCGGGGAAATCAGCGTGTGACAAGTGATAATCCGGAGGATACCTATGACAGTTTAAGCAAGTATGGCGAGAATCTGGTGGAAAAGGCCCGCAGCCAGAAGCTGGATCCGGTCATCGGTCGTGACAGTGAGATCCGTAATATTATTCGGATCCTTTCACGTAAGACAAAGAATAATCCGGTTCTGATCGGTGAACCGGGTGTTGGTAAGACTGCTGTTATTGAAGGTCTTGCGCAGCGTATTGTTCGAGGTGATGTGCCGGAAGGTCTGAAGGATAAACAGATTTTCTCATTAGATATGGGTGCACTGGTTGCCGGTGCAAAATATCGTGGTGAATTTGAGGAACGTTTGAAAGCGGTTCTTGAAGAGGTTCGAAAGAGTGAAGGCAAGATCATCCTTTTTGTTGATGAACTTCATTTGATCGTAGGTGCCGGTAAGACGGATGGTGCCATGGATGCGGGCAATATGCTGAAACCGATGCTTGCCCGAGGTGAACTTCACTGTATCGGTGCAACAACACTGGATGAATATCGTCAGTATATTGAGAAGGATAAGGCGTTGGAGCGTCGTTTCCAACCGGTTATGGTGGATGAACCGACAGTGGAAGATACCATTTCCATCCTGAGAGGTTTAAAGGAACGGTATGAAGTCTTCCATGGTGTTAAGATTACCGATGGAGCTTTGGTGGCAGCAGCCGTATTGTCGAATCGTTACATCTCGGATCGTTTCCTTCCGGATAAGGCCATCGACCTTGTGGATGAGGCTTGTGCCTTGATCAAAACAGAGCTGGATTCCATGCCGGCAGAGCTGGATGAAGTATCCAGAAAGATCATGCAGCTTGAGATTGAAGAGGCCGCATTGAAGAAAGAGGATGACCATCTGAGTCAGGAGCGTCTGAGTGCAATCCAGAAAGAAATCGCCCAGTTGCGTGAAGATTTCCAGATTGCGAAAGCCAAATGGGAATCCGACAAAAAGGATGTGGATCAGGTTCGGGTATTGCGTGAGCAGATTGAAGATGTCAATAAAGAGATTGAAAAGGCTCAGCGTGAGTATGATTTGAACCGGGCTGCAGAATTACAGTATGGTAAATTGCCGGAACTTCGCCGACAGTTGGAGGAACAGGAGCAGAAGATCCATGGTGCAGAAGATTCTCTTGTAAGAGAACAGGTTACCGAGGATGAGATTGGCCGTATCGTATCCAGATGGACAGGAATTCCAGTCACTAAACTGACAGAAAGTGAACGTCAGAAGACATTAAATCTTGATAAAGAACTGCATAAACGTGTCATTGGACAGGATGAAGGTATTAACAAAGTTACAGAAGCGATCATCCGTTCAAGAGCCGGTATTAAGGATGAGACAAAACCGATCGGTTCCTTTATGTTCCTTGGACCTACCGGTGTTGGTAAAACAGAACTTGCCAAAGCCCTCGCAGAAAATCTTTTTGACGATGAATCCAATATCGTTCGTATTGATATGAGTGAGTATATGGAGAAATTCTCCGTATCCCGTTTGATCGGAGCGCCTCCGGGATATGTTGGATATGAAGAAGGCGGACAGCTGACAGAGGCTGTACGTCGTAAACCATATTCGGTTGTCCTCTTTGATGAGATTGAAAAAGCCCACCCGGATGTATTTAATGTATTGCTCCAGGTTCTTGATGATGGACGAATCACAGATTCCCAGGGCAGAACTGTTGATTTTAAAAATACGATTTTGATCATGACATCGAATATCGGATCAGAATATCTTTTGAATGGTATTAATGGGGATGGTGAGATTGAAGCATCCGCACAGGCCCAGGTTATGAATGAGCTTCGTGCCCACTTCCGTCCGGAATTCCTGAATCGTTTGGATGAGATCATTATGTTTAAACCGCTTAGCAAAACGGATATTCACAGTATCATCGATATTTTGATGAAGAATCTGAATAAGCGTTTGGTAAATCGTGAGATTTCAATCGTGTTGGATGATGCAGCAAGAGATTATATTATCGAGAATGGATATGATCCGGTTTACGGTGCCCGTCCGTTAAAACGATTTTTACAGAAACATGTGGAAACATTGGCAGGTCGTCTGATCTTATCGGACGCTGTATTGCCAGGAGATGTGATTGAGATCCATTATGATGGCGAGAAATTAACCGCAGGTGTTCGGGGAAGAAGTTGATCCCGAATGATAAAAGCCGCAGCATCTACGATACGTAAGTCGTAGGTGCTGCGGCTTTTAAAGTTATTCTCAGTTTTGTTTGTCGATATATGGTTTGACGATGGTCAAAAATTCTTCTTTTCGTGGCCACCACCATTCGGATGCATCCGAATCTTTGATAAATTCACCATTTGGTGTGTACAATGCGATTGTGCCTTCCGGATGTTCGACCCATTTACAGAAGTCGTCATATTTGGTTTTGAAAAGCATTTCGACATTATGAATTTCAAAATCAGGAACCGGCAGATAGATATTTTTCACATAAACCTGACAGAAAGCATTGTCATGATAGTTATCCTGGTCAATGACCTGATGAATATTGCCGACATGCTGTAAAAGTTCCGGTTTTAAAATCAGTCCCAAGTGTTCTTTTGTCAGGGAAACGATCGTTTCGGAAAAGGTTTCTTCCGGATCAATATGTCCGCTGATCGGCAGATCATATAAGCCTGGAAAAAGATCCAGATTTTTGGAACGCTGAATAAAGTAAAGCCATCTGCCATCCGGTTCGTCCCCATACATCCAAAGATGAACAACCTGATGCAGAAGTCCTTTTTCGTGGACAACAGACCATTTTTCTGTTCCGATCAGATTAAACATATCATCATAAACTTTTACAAGATCATTCTTTGTAGCCATAAAATCCCCCCATATGCTGTCATTGCTCAATCTCATTATAGCACGTTCGTGCTTTTTGGGAAGAGAGGAAACTATTCTTTTTTAAATTCAAATATAAGCTCGGTGATCAGACGTAACTGATCTTCTGTCAGTCCGTCGATCTTCAGGGTATGTTCGTGTTCAATACCAAGAAGGTAGTCGATGGAACAGCAAAAAATATCTGACAATTTTATAAGCATATCAATTGAAGGAAAACGCTCCGAATTTTCGTATGAACTGATTAAGCTTGTAGATACGTTGGCACGTTTGGCTAATTGTGGCTGAGTCCAATAATATTTTAAACGAAGTTCCCGAAGACGGTTTGCAAATGCAGACATATTTCAGCTCCTTCTTTCAGATTCTATCAATAATGTATAAATAAATTACACTATTAGTGTAATCAAAAGATTTAAACAATGGGTGGAATTATAATCCACTTATGGTGTAATATAGAAGTATATTTTGGAAAAGAGAATTTGATATGAAAAAGAAGAAAAAAATTCCTGTTAAAAAAGAATATACATTTTCAAAGTCTTATGAGGAGCGAAAAAAGGAGCTTTTGGACAAATTTTTTGGAAAGAAAAATTTGCCAAAAAAATAAGATTTACCCTAGCTCTAAAGCGGTATATATATTATAATAGCAAGGATGTTTAGAGGGTAGTGCGTAATATATATGCCAAATAATAAAGATGATATTGAAAAAGTTCAGCTTCGGAAAAGGGCATTTGTCGAAGCGCTGATCCATGATATGGAACAACCTGTCGCAGGGATGCTCTATACGATGACAAATGACAGAGCGCTGGTGGAAGATGTTTTGATCGCCACATGGGAGACGGCGTGCCAAAAGATGGAGCAGATTGAAAAATATGAAAACCTACACGGGTGGGTAATGAAAATGGCAAAGTTCAAAATGCTGAAAGCGTTAGAGAAACGTCAGCATATTAGTGAACACGAGATGTATGTGTTGGATAAGCTGGAAAACTACATAGCAGAAGAACAGCGGATTGAAACAGGGATTATGGACATCCTAAAGAAATATTTGAAGGAAGAGGATCAGAAAGCGGTTGTTCTAAAATATTTTTACGGTGTTTCATATCCGGAGCTGGCAGATTATTTTCATTGTCGTGAAGCGACCATTCGAAAGAGAGTCAACCGGGCGATTAAAAAGCTGAGAAAAGATCTCGAACGTGATGGTATATCTGAATATGAATTGTCATATGATATGATAAATTAATGGTTGCAGGATCTATATGAAACGAATTTATGCAGTTGTGTTGGTTGCAGGCTTTTTAAGCCTGTCGGTTCTTTTTTATAGCCGTACATATTCACAGATTTCAGCGGTACTGGCAGCCGCATCAGGAGAGGAAACAAAAGTTAAAGTAGTGATTGATCCGGGGCATGGAGGAAATGACCCGGGCGGGATTGGTGTATCAGGGGTACTGGAAAAGGATGTGAATCTTTCAGTAGCCCTGTTTTTGAAAGAAAATCTGGAACAGCAGGGGATTGAAGTGGTGATGACCAGGGATACGGACCGGGGATTATACAGTGAAAGTACTTCAAATAAAAAGAAAGAGGATCTGGCAAAGCGAATTCAGATCATTGAGGAAACGGATCCGGATTTCGTTCTGTGTATTCATCAGAATATTTTTACGGATTCCAAATACAGCGGAGCCCAGGTTTTTTATTATAAAGATTCGGCAGAGGGGGCTCGACTGGCATCATGCATTCAGGATCAGCTCATTGCCGGTGTGGATCCGGAGAATACCCGGGTGCCAAAGTCGAATATGAATTATTATATGCTGAAACAGTCACCGGTTCCCATTGTTATTGTGGAGTGCGGTTTTCTTTCCAATGCTGAAGAAGAGAGCAAATTGGGGGCGGAAGATTATCAGAGAAAACTGGCTTGGAACATTTTTCTTGGAACGATGCATTATTTGAATGAAGTCTCCTAAAGGGCTGGAAAAAAAGAAAAACGAAGATTATAATGAAAGAAAGATACTTAGACGAGAAAGAAATGGGAGATAGAGAAGATGAATACCATTGTATATAAAATCGATGAAATCGATGAAAAGGTCTGGCTTAAGGATGCGGGAAAGATTCTGGCAGACGGCGGTCTCGTCGGAATCCCGACGGAGACGGTATATGGGCTGGCGGCCAATGCACTTGATGAGGCTGCAGCGGCAAAAATATATGCGGCAAAGGGAAGACCTTCAGATAATCCGCTGATCGTGCATATTGCAGGCATGGAGATGATTCACGATCTCGTATCGGAGCTTCCGGAAACGGCAAAACAGTTGGCAGATAAGTTCTGGCCAGGTCCTCTGACAATGGTTTTGCCAAAGAGTGACAAAGTGCCTTATGGCACCACAGGCGGTCTGGATACGGTGGCCATCCGTATGCCTTCCCATCCGGTGGCGTATAAACTGATTTCCGACTGCAGGATTCCATTGGCGGCACCAAGTGCTAATACTTCTGGACGTCCAAGTCCGACAAGGGCCGAACATGTCTATGAGGATCTGAATGGAAAGATTGATATGATACTGGATGCCGGTCCGGTTGGCATTGGCATTGAATCGACCATTGTGGATCTGACGGGGAAATTTCCAATGATCCTTCGTCCAGGATATATTACCCGCGACATGCTGTCAGAGATTGTCGGAGAGGTTGAAATAGATCCGGCCATACTTGGTGAGAATAAAGATAAGAATTTCCGTCCGAAAGCACCGGGAATGAAATATAAACATTACGCACCAAAGGGTGACTTGCTTTTGGTTTCAGGGGAAAGAGACAAAGTTGTTCAGGAGATTTCCCGGCTGGTATCAGAAAAAACATCCGAAGGTTTTCGGGTGGGGATTATTGCCACAGAAGAAACAAAATCGATGTACGATACACTGGAGGTGTCCAAAGGTGAGATTGTGGTGATGAGTATCGGTACACGAAAGGATGAGGCGACCATCACTCATAATCTCTATGACATTCTTCGCAGAATGGATGACGAAAATGTGTCCTTTATTTATTCGGAAAGTTTTGGAGAGGGGATGCTTGGTCAGGCCATCATGAACCGGCTCTTAAAAGCAGCAGGACACCAGCAGATTTACGTTTAGATAACATCAGGAGAGGTATAAAATGAGCGGAAAGAGAGAAAATTATATTAGCTGGGATGAGTATTTTATGGCAGTTGCCCGGTTGGCAGGACTTCGGTCTAAGGATCCGAACAGCCAGGTGGGATCTTGTATTGTGAGTACAGATAATAAAATATTGTCGATGGGGTATAATGGATTTCCACTGGGATGTTCCGATGATGAATATCCATGGGAAAGAGAAGGAGATCCGATGGAAACAAAGTATGTCTACGTCACCCACAGTGAATTGAATGCAATTTTGAATTATCGCGGCGGCAGCCTCGATGGTGCGAAATTATATGTTTCCCTTTTTCCATGCAATGAGTGTGCGAAAGCGATCATTCAGAGTGGTATCAAGGAGATCATTTATGCGGAGGATAAGTATGCAGATACACCGAGTGTGAAGGCATCTAAGCGTATGCTGAATTCGGCTGGTGTGACTTACAGAAAGTATGAACCTTCCGGAAGAAAAATTGAATTTGAAATTTAAAATCAAGAACTGTCTCGCAATTCTGAAAAATTTCCAGAATAACGGGGCGGTTCTTCTTTTTTGGTCGGAATTATTCAAATATTTGTGTTGAATTAAGAAAATATCTGTGCTATAATCTGAAATAAGCTGTTAGATTTTGAAAAAGTTTTAAAGAGTGGTTAAAATCCGGGGGTGATGATAAGATGTTAGAAAATATTTTAAAAACAGTGCAAGAATCGGAATTTGAGGCGGACATGATCATAAAAGATGCAGAAAAGCAGGCTGCAGAACTTCTGGATGACGCCAGAAAAGAGGCGAATGCATTAAAAGATGACATGGCTCAAAAAATAAAGTTGAGAAATCAGACAACGGCCGAAAGGATGCAGACCGAGATCAATCAGCAGATGATTGTTGGAGCGGCTGCGGTAAGCGAAGATGTGGCACAGCTTAAGATGTCCGCAGGCGAGAAACAGAAGGAAGCTGTGAATGCGGTAATTGCACTTTTGATTTGAATTTGATAAATATAAAATTTTCGAAGAGGGAGGGATGTGGATATGTCAGTATTGCAGATGAAGCGGATCAATATATGTGCATTGAAAAAAAACAGGAAAGCGATCCTGAAACGTCTGCAGGAATTGGGTGCAGTGGAAATTGATATCCGTCTGGATGATGACAGTGGTTATGAAAAGCAGGATGTCAGTGAGTCCAGATCCAGTTTTGAAAAGCTGGCAAGGACTTCCGATAAGGCACTGGATATTTTACAGCAGTATGTACCTGAAAAAACCGGGATGCTGGATTCATTAGCTGGAAAGCCGCTGATCGACAGGGAATTGTTTGATCAGGCTGTGGAGAAGCAGGAAGACTGTATTGAAACAGCTGAAAGGATTATTTCGCTGGATAAATCGATTGCTGAGCATAAGGCGAATGTCCAGAAACTTCAGAATCAGATAGAATCATTAACGCCATGGCTAAGTCTTAGTGTACCGTTGGATTATTCGGGTACAAAGAAGACGACTGTTTTTATCGGAACATTGCCGGGAAATCAGCAGATGGCGTCGGTATATAACATACTTGCCAAACATGCACCTGAGACGGATGCGGTTGATATTGAAATCGTTTCTGCAGATAAAGATTTTACTTATCTTGCAGTTCTGTGTTTAAAGAAGGACAGTCGGGCAGTGGAAGATGCATTGCGGGCTGGAGGTTTTGCAAGACCAGTGCAGGCGTTTGGTAAGATTCCGGCGGAATGTAAGCAGGATTTCCAGAAGGAGATTGAGCAGTCTGAAAAGGAAATGGTTACACTTCGTCAGCAGCTGGAAGATCTGGCTGTTCAGCGGCAGAATCTTCGTTTCATATCGGATTATTACCGGATGCGGGCAGAACGCTATGAGGTTCTTGGACAGCTTTTGCAGACGAAAAACACGTTCGCACTCAGTGGTTATGTTCCTGCGAGGGATTCAGAAAAAATGGTTCAGGAGCTTTCTGAAAAGTATGAAGCCTTTGCAGAGCTTGAAGAGATTGGAGAAGATGAAGATTCTCCGGTTCTTCTTCATAATAACCGATTTGCAGAATCCGGTGAGGGTGTTCTTGCATCCTTTGGTCTTCCGGCTAAGGGAGAGATTGATCCGACATTCATTATGACCGTATTTTATGTATTTCTATTTGGTCTGATGTTATCGGATGCGGCCTATGGCCTTATCGTTGCCGCGGCCTGTGGCATTCTTCTGAAGAAATATCCACGCATGGGAGAGAACATGAGAAAGTCAATCCAATTGTTCTTCTGGTGCGGTTTATCCACCCTCTTTTGGGGTATTATGTTTGGCGGATATTTCGGAGATGCGATCAGTATTATTTCGAAGACATTTTTCGGACATGAGGTGTCCATTCCGGCACTCTGGTTTGTACCGCTGGATGAACCGATGCGTATGCTTTTGTGGTCCATGATCTTTGGTATGATCCATATGTATACGGGTCTGGCAATCAAGGCTTATATCTGTCTGAGAGATAAGCGTTATATGGATGCACTTTGCGATGTAGGTTTCTGGTTCTTTTTATTAACCGGATTAATTATGATTTTGATCCCGAGTGATATTTTTAAATCCATGTTCCAGGTCGACATTGTATTTCCGGATGCGGTCAATACGCTGGCCAAGGTTATGGCTGTCGGCGGTGCCATAGGAATATTGCTGATGTCGGGCAGAGCCAAGAAGAATAAGTGGGGACTGCGAATCGCCCTTGGTGCGTATGACCTGTATAATATTACAAGCTGGCTCAGCGACGTCTTATCCTATTCCCGATTACTGGCTCTTGGATTGGCGACTGGCGTTATTGCATCTGTATTTAATCAGATGGGAAGTATGTTCGGCGGAGGAATATTCGGTGCGATCATCTTCATTATTGTTTTTGTCATAGGCCATACATTCAACCTGGCGATTAATTTGCTTGGGGCTTATGTACACACCTGCCGTCTCCAGTATGTGGAGTTTTTTGGAAAGTTTTACGAGGGCGGAGGAAGAGAATTTCATCCTTTCCGTTCAAATACAAAATATGTAGATATTAAGGAGGAAACGAGATTATGAGTGAAATATTTGCGAATGGTACAGTATGGGCGCTTTTGGGTGTAGCGCTGGCAGCAAGTTTATCCGGTTGTGGTTCGGCATACGGTGTTGGTGTGGCTGGACAGGCAGCAGCCGGCGTTGTAACTGAAGATCCAAGTAAGTTTGCGAAAGTTCTGATTTTACAGCTCTTACCAGGTACACAGGGTATTTACGGATTGCTGGTAGCTTTCGTTACTCTGTCCAGAATCGGTATTCTGGGCGGTACAGCACCGGATGCAGTCACTGGTATGCTTGTTTTTGCAGCTTGTCTTCCAATTGCTATCGTTGGCCTGGTTTCTGGTATCCATCAGGGCAAGACCGCTGCAGCATCGATTGGTATTGTAGCAAAGAAACCAGATCAGTTTGCGAAAGCAATGCTGTTCCCAGCAATGGTAGAAACATATGCGATTCTTGCATTACTCGTATCCATTATTGCCATTTTCTCAATCTGATCAGTGACTTTATGAAAGAGAAAATGAATGGAGAAAGGAGCGCGCAGGAATGGCAGGATTAGAAAAGATTACAAGTCAGATTATAGAAGATGCAAAACTTATCGCTGCCGAAAAACTGGAGGCTGCTCAAAAAGAAGCGGATGCTATTATCAATGAAGCCAAACAGACATGTGCGAACATGGAAAGGGAAGCGTCAGAGAAGGAAAAAGCATTACAGCTCGTACATGAAGGGCGTATGAAATCTTCGGCAGAGCAGCAGAAGAAGATTGCACTGCTGCGTGCGAAGCAGGAGCTGATCGGGGAAGTGATCGGGGAAGCTTACGATGTGCTGAAGGCACAGAGAGTGGAAGATTATTTTCTGACAATGGAAAAGATATTAAGAAGCTATGCTTTGCCCGAAGATGGAGAGATTTATTTTTCCAGTGATGATCTTGCCCGAATGCCGAAAGGTTTTGAAGAAAAAATTCAAGCAATTGCCCGGGAAAAGGGAGGCAGCCTGATGCTTGGAAAGGAACCGGGGAACATTACCGATGGTTTCATCCTTGTTTATGGCGGTATCGAAGAAAATTGTACATTAAAGGCTTTGCTGGATGCGAAAAAGGATCAGCTTCAGGACAAGGTCAGCGAGATACTATTTGCATAAAAGGATTCGCTAGAAGGAGGTTTGTATATGTCGTCTAAAACACAATATACGTATGCGGTTGCGCGAATCCGGGCTCTGGAAGTTTCTCTGTTTTCTGCATCAACGCTGGAACAGCTGTTGGCCTGCAAAGACATGGACGGTTGTCTCAGATTTTTGCAGGAACGTGGCTGGGGTGATAACGATACACCGATGGCGGCAGATGCTATTTTGTCAAGAGAAGAGGAAAAAATCTGGGAAACGATCCGGGAGATGCATGTGGATATGTCACTGTTCGATGTGCTTTTATATACCCGCTGGTTCCATAATCTGAAAGCAGCGATCAAGTCTGTGTGCACAGGCAGGGAGGTTGCCAGCATTTTTTATGAGGGAACGCCCATTTCAAAAGAAGAGATGCTACGTATCATAAAAGAGCGTGATTACAGAGCCCTGCCGGCCAGTATGCAGCAGGCAGCAGAGGAAGCGATGGAAGTTCTGCTTCACTCGGGTGACGGTCAGCTCTGTGATGTGATCATCGACCGGGCGGCCATGGAGGCTATTTTGGCAGCCGGTCAAAAAGCAGAGGATGATATCATTAAAGATTATGCAGAATCCACAGTAGCGGTTTCCAATATTAAGATTGCTGTGAGAGCTGCCAGAACAGGCAAAACACTGGAATTTATGAAGCGGGCGATGGCACCATGTGACAGTCTGAGTGTGGATAAGCTTGCCCAGGCGGCTCTGGGCGGTATGGATTCGATCATTGAATATTTAAGCAGCGATGGATATGCTGAGGCGGCAGAAACTTTAAAGGATTCTCAGGCTGCCTTTGAACGATGGTGTGACAACCGCATTATTGAAGCAATCAAACCGCAGAAGATGAATCCGTTTTCAGCGGGTCCGCTGGTAGCATATGTGATCGCACGTGAGAATGAGATTAAAACGGTGAGAATTATCCTGACATGTAAGCAGAATGGTATGTCGGATGATTCGATTCGGGAAAGGATAAGGGAAATGTATGTATAAGATCGCAGTAATGGGTGCCTATGACAGCATTTATGGTTTTGCAGCACTGGGACTGGATACGTTTCCGGTATCCGATGCGAAGGAAGGCGAAAGTGTTTTGAAGTCGCTTGCTTCGGGCGGTTATGCGGTGATTTACATTACAGAAGCTTTAGCGGCGGAGATAACACATGAAATAAATAAATATCGTGACCAGCCACTTCCGGCGATCATCCAGATTCCCGGTGTTTCGGGAAATACAGGTGCCGGTGTGGAAGGTGTAAAAAAGTCGGTTGAACAGGCAGTCGGCTCGGATATTATCTTCAGCAATAATTAGAAAGTAGGTGAATTGTTTTCATGAGTAAAGGCATAATTAAAAAAGTTGCAGGACCACTGGTTATCGCTGAAGGTATGCGGGATGCAAATATGTTTGACGTAGTACGTGTTAGTAATCAGCGTTTGATCGGTGAGATTATAGAGATGCATGGGGATGAAGCTTCCATCCAGGTTTATGAAGAGACATCCGGTCTTGGACCAGGGGAACCGGTTGTATCGACAGGAATGCCCCTGTCTGTAGAACTTGGACCAGGTCTTATAACCAGTATTTATGATGGTATTCAGCGTCCTCTGGATGATATTATGAAAGTTTGCGGAGCAAATCTGCACAGGGGTGTGGAAGTTGCCTCCCTGAAACGTCACTTGAAGTGGGAGTTTGTGCCGACGGCAGCCGTTGGCGATGAGGTTGAAGCTGGGGATATTATCGGCACCGTTCAGGAAACTTCTGTTGTTCAGCAGAGAATCATGATCCCTTATGGAATTAAGGGAACAATTAAGGAGATCCGTCAGGGCGAGTTTACCGTTGAGGATGTGGTAGCCATTGTCGCGACAGAAAAGGGCGATAAAGAAGTAACGTTAATGCAGAAATGGCCGGTACGTAAAGGCCGTCCGTATAAGAAAAAACTTCCGCCGACAATGCCGTTGATTACAGGACAGCGTGTTATCGATACATTTTTCCCGATTGCCAAGGGTGGTGTGGCAGCTGTTCCGGGTCCTTTTGGAAGCGGTAAGACGGTGATTCAGCATCAGTTGGCCAAATGGGCAGAGGCAGACATCGTTGTTTACATTGGCTGCGGTGAGCGTGGTAATGAGATGACGGACGTTCTGAATGAGTTCCCGGAATTAAAGGATCCAAAAACAGGAAAATCTCTGATGGAAAGAACGGTGCTGATTGCGAATACATCGGATATGCCGGTAGCAGCGCGAGAGGCATCCATCTATACAGGTATTACCATTGCCGAATATTTCCGCGATATGGGTTATTCGGTGGCATTGATGGCAGACTCGACTTCCCGTTGGGCAGAAGCACTTCGTGAAATGTCCGGACGACTGGAAGAGATGCCGGGTGAAGAAGGTTATCCGGCATATCTGGGATCACGTCTGGCCCAGTTCTATGAACGTGCAGGCCATGTCATCAATCTTGGAAAGGACGGCAGAGAAGGGGCATTGTCTGTTATCGGTGCCGTTTCTCCTCCGGGCGGTGATATTTCAGAACCGGTTTCCCAGGCGACACTTCGTATCGTCAAGGTATTCTGGGGACTGGATTCGTCATTGGCCTATAAACGTCATTTTCCGGCAATCAACTGGCTGACCAGTTATTCTCTCTATCTGGATAATATTGCCCCATGGTTTGACCAGAATGTTTCTGAAGAATGGATGCAGGATCGTCAGAAGATGATGTCGATTCTTCAGGATGAAGCAGAATTAAATGAAATCGTTCAGATGGTTGGTATGGATGCACTTTCAGCACCGGACCGTCTGAAGATGGAAGCGGCACGATCGATTCGTGAAGACTTCCTGCACCAGAATTCCTTCCATGATGTGGACACATACACATCCTTAAAGAAACAGCTTTTAATGATGAAGCTTGTACTGGCTTATTATGATCAGGCGATGGAAGGTTTGAAGGCGGGAGCCGGTATTCATGGCCTTCTTAATTTACCGGTTCGGGAGCAGATCGGCCGTTATAAATACGTAGTTGAAGATAAACTGGATGCGGAATATGGACATATCATGGAAGCACTCCAGACACAGATTAAAGAAGAATGCGGAAAGGGGGACTTCTAAATGCCAAAAGAATATCGAACAATAAAGGAAGTTGCCGGACCGCTGATGATGGTGCAGGGTGTCGAAGGCGTTGCCTATGATGAGTTGGGTGAAATCGAGCTGGCAGACGGCGAAGTTCGTCGCTGTAAGGTTTTGGAAGTAAATGGCACAGATGTACTTGTTCAGCTGTTTGAAAGTGCATCCGGTATCAATCTCTCCAACAGCAAGGTGCGTTTCCTTGGAAGAAGTATGGAGCTGGCCGTATCTGAAGATATGCTTGGTCGTGTCTTTGACGGCATGGGCCGTCCTACGGATGATGGACCGGATATTTTGCCGGATAAACGAATGGATATTAATGGTCTTCCGATGAATCCGGCGGCCAGAGCTTATCCGAATGAGTTCATTCAGACGGGCATATCGGCCATTGATGGTTTAAATACTCTTGTACGTGGACAGAAACTTCCGATCTTCTCTGCATCCGGTCTGCCGCATGCCCAGCTTGCGGCTCAGATTGCAAGGCAGGCAAAGGTTCGTGGAAAAGACGAAAAATTCGCCGTTGTTTTTGCTGCAATGGGGATAACTTTCGAAGAATCCAACTTCTTTGTGGATAGCTTTAAAGAAACGGGGGCCATTGACCGTACGGTATTATTTGTCAATCTTGCCAATGACCCGGCGGTTGAGCGTATCGCCACACCGCGTATGGCATTGACGGCTGCCGAATATCTTGCTTTCGAAAAGGATATGCATGTACTGGTTATCCTTACGGATATCACCAACTATGCGGACGCACTGAGAGAAATCTCGGCAGCCCGTAAAGAGGTACCGGGACGTCGTGGTTATCCGGGTTATATGTATACGGACCTGGCGAGCATGTATGAACGTGCCGGACGTCAGAGAGGCAAAAAAGGTTCGATTACCATGATTCCGATCCTGACCATGCCGGAAGATGATAAGACCCATCCGATTCCTGACCTGACCGGATATATTACAGAGGGTCAGATCATTCTGGGAAGGGAACTGTACAGAAAAGGTGTCAATCCGCCGATCGATGTACTTCCATCCTTGTCACGACTGAAAGATAAAGGTATCGGCGAAGGTAAGACACGTGCCGATCATTCCAATACGATGAACCAGTTGTTCGCAGCCTATGCTCGAGGTAAGGACGCAAAAGAACTGATGACCATTTTGGGTGAGGCGGCTCTTTCAGATATTGACTTGATCTATGCGCAATTTGCAGATGCTTTTGAAAAGGAATATATATCTCAGGGATTTAATACAGACCGCGATATTGAAGAAACATTAAATATTGGATGGAAACTTTTGTCCATTCTTCCGCGAAGCGAGCTGAAACGTATCGACGATAAATATCTGGATATGTATTACGGTAAATTCTAGGAAGAGGTGATGGTGAGTGGCAGCGACACAGGTGAATCCAACCCGTATGGAGCTCAGCCGTCAAAAGAAAAAACTGGTGACGGCGACAAAAGGACATAAGCTCCTGAAGGACAAGCGTGATGAGCTGATGCGTCAGTTTCTCGAATTGGTTCGTGAAAATATGGAACTGCGCCTCAAGGTGGAAGCAGGAATCCAGGCGGCCAACAAAAACTTTGTTGTTGCGAAAGCCAGTATGTCAGAGGAAATGCTGCATACGGCATTGATGGCACCAAAACAGGGCGTTTATCTCGAGGTAGATAAAAAGAATGTTATGAGTGTGGATATTCCGGTGTTATCGTATAAGACGCGGACAGCCGACGAGAATGACATCTATTCCTATGGATTTGCATTTACATCCAGTGATCTGGATGATGCTGTGAAATCTCTGGCAGATATATTGCCGGATATGCTGAAACTGTCAGAGACAGAGAAGGCATGCCAGCTTATGGCGGCAGAGATTGAGAAAACTCGGCGGAGAGTCAATGCACTGGAGCATGTGATCATTCCGCGGGCTCAGGCAAACATCAAGTATATTACGATGAAACTGGATGAGAATGAACGTGCGACCCAGATTCGACTGATGAAGGTTAAAGATATGATGCTTGAAGAGGCACATCACTATAAAGAAAAACAAAAGATTGCAGAGGATGAATAAATCTGAAAAAACAGGGATGCAGGACTGCTGGTGTGGTATGCATCCCTGCTTTGTATGCAAAAACGTGCATTCCGGCTCTGCATCCAAAAGTTGACATTGTATGGAAAACAGGCTAAAATGGAATGAATACTTGCATATGGAGGGGTTATTATGCTGAAACAGGTTTCGATATACGCAGAGAACAAAAAGGGCACGATGCAGATGATTACGGGCATTTTGCTTGAAGAGAATATTAACATCCTTGGTTCCGTAACCAACGACAGTGCGGAATACGGAATTATCCGCATGGTCGTATCCGATCCGAAAAAGGCGATTCGAGCTCTGGAAAAAGCAGGCTATTTGTGCCGTATGCAGGATGTACTTGGTGTTGAAGTCGAAGACGAAGTTGGAAACTTACACAAATTACTTTTAGCATTAAATGAAAGCAACATAAGTGTCGACTATATTTATTTATCCTTTAACCGGGATTCTGGAAAACCTGTGATGATCATACACACCGAAGATGTGGAAGAAGTCGAGATGTGTATTGCAGCAAAAGGCTTTTCATTATTGTAGGAGGAATTTGACGATGAAAAACACAACGTTAGTTATAATGGCGGCCGGTATCGGCAGCCGTTTTGGGGGCGGTATTAAGCAATTGGAGAAGATGGGACCGAATGGCGAGATCATTATGGACTATTCAATCTATGATGCAAAAGAAGCTGGTTTTAATAAAGTTGTCTGCATTATCCGTAAAGATATCGAAGAAGATTTTAAAGAGATCATTGGACGCAGAATTGAAAAGGTCATGGATGTGGAATATGTATTCCAGTCCCTCGATGACATTCCGGAAGGTTTTAAGGTTCCTGCAGAACGTAAGAAACCATGGGGAACAGGCCAGGCAGTTCTTTGCTGCAAGGGTGTTGTCAATGAGCCTTTTGCTGTTATCAATGCGGATGATTATTATGGTAAGGAAGGTTTTAAGAAAGTACACGATTACCTTGTATCTGAAAGTACATCCGATAAACAGTACGATATGTGTATGGCCGGATTTATCCTTAAAAACACATTGAGTGAAAACGGCGGTGTTACCCGCGGTGTATGTGTTGTGGATGAGAATGATTATTTAACTCAGGTTGTGGAAACTGGAGGAATAGAGCTGACTTCCGAAGGTACAATTGCCCATGAAGACAATGGTCGTGATATGGATATTACACCGGAACAGCACGTATCAATGAATATGTGGGGGTTCCCACCGGAATTTCTGAATGAGCTGGAAACCGGATTTGTGGATTTCCTTGAGGATATTCCGGAAGATGAAGTGAAGAGAGAATACTTACTTCCATCGATCGTAGATCAGATGATCCAGTCCGGAAAAGCTTCTGTTAAAGTTCTGGAAACACAGGACAAGTGGTTCGGCGTGACTTATAAAGAAGACAAGGAAGGCGTTGTGGCTTCCATTAAGAAATTGATCGCGGATGGTGTATATCCGGAAAATCTCTGGGGTTAAGAGAGGCAGGTTGATATAAAATGAATCCGACATCCGTTATGAAACTTATGAACGCAAAGAAAAAGTTTTCAGAAAAGCATCCGAAGTTTACTGCTTTTTGTCGTGATTTCTTTTCCCGCGGTATTCAGGCGGGAACGATCATAGAGATTACGGTGACCCGGCCAGGAGAAGAACCGGTCACATCCAATATGCGTGTGCAGCAGGAAGATTTGGATCTGTTGAAAAGTCTTCAGGATCTGGCAAATTAAAATGAATTAAAAAAGCCTGAAATCAATCGTTTGGCAGAGATAAAGAAGAAATTTTTTATCACTGTCATCGGATGATTTCAGGTTTTTTCATGTTATAGGGATAACTATCCTTTATATTTTTGCATTTTACTGTAAACCGCCTCCCAGTTGATAAGGTGGAACCAGTTGGTCACATAATCTTTACGCAGGTTGCGATATTTCAGATAATAGGCATGTTCCCAGACATCGATGCAAAGAAGCGGGATATTTCCATTGGACAGCGGATTATTTTGGTTCGGTGTATTGAGAATCTCAAGCTGATCCTCTGGATTGATGACAAGCCAGGCATATCCGGAGCCAAACTGGGACATGGCATGATCACTCATGCTTTCCACAAATTTTTCGTAGGAGCCGAAGCTTTCCCTAAGATAAGGCTCCATCGGATTATCATTCACTGGTGTATGCATCATATTAAAAAAGAGCTGATGATTGTAAACACCGCCGGCATTATTCATTACAGGCTGGCGGAGATTTTCCGGAAATTCGTCCAGTCGTGTAAGGATTTCTTCCAAGGACCAGCTGTGATATTCCGGATAGTCCTTTAAAAGGGCATTCAGGTTGTCCACATAGGCTTTTTGATGCTTGTCATGATGATAATGGAGCGTTTCAGTGTCCATATAAGGCTCGAGAGCATCGTAGTCATAGGGAAGGGGCATTAATTTAAATGGATAGGTCTGTTTCATTCTGAATTCCTCCTGTTATGCTGTTTTCCATTAATATATCTATATATATGGAAAATATACATAACCGTATCCATTCAGTCGGCCTAGATATCCATACTTCCGGAGCGGAATCCTTCAAGATCCAGGGTAATATACTTAAAGCCCAAATCTTTCATAGCTTTTGTAATGGTTTCATGCTGTTCCATGAACATCGGAAAGTCCGTCGGATCGACTTCAATACGCAGGATCGGTTCATGAAAACGGAGACGAACATTGTAAAATCCCTGATTGCGGAGCCAAGTTTCGCCTTCATTAATACGGTCTAAAAGTTCATAATCGAACCGGGTATCGTATGGAAGGCGGGTGGCCATGCAAGGAGTGGAAGGTTTGTCAGCTGCTTTAAGACCAGCGTCAGCGGCCAATCGGCGAATTTCAGCTTTGGTCAGTTCGCAGTCCATCAGAGGGCTGAAGACACCGGCTTCGCGGACGGCCTGAAGGCCTGGGCGGTAAACTTTCGTGTCATCCAGATTGGAACCTTCACAGAAGAAAGTGTAACCGGCATCATGACCTGCCTGAAGCAGAGACTTAAAGAGAAGGGATTTGCACAGGTAGCATCTGTTTTTTGGATTGTTCAGGATGCGTTCATCTGAAAATTCGTCAACTTCAATAATCTGGTGTTTGGCACCGAGGGAACGGGCCAATGCCTCTGCCTCAACTGTATCTCCATGGGGATGCAGTCGTGTGGAAAAGGTTACAGCCAGTACGGGCTTATCGGAACCGGTATTTTTGACGGCCTGGCAGGCAGCAGCTAAAAGAACGCTGCTGTCCACACCGCCGGAAAAGGCTATACATATACCTTCATTTGTATGGGGCATCAGATAGTCAATCAATCGTTTCATTCTTTTTCTCCTTTTGGAAGTGCTTTGCGTTCACCCATCATGTCTGAATGGATAAAATCGTAGGCCATCGTTTTGATCATGGCATATACTTCAGGGTGACCGAGATGATGTTTTTTGGCAATAGCAGTGACATCGTCATTTTCCGGATAAGCATAAATATGGCCTTTCCAGGATACATATTTCACATGAGCCTTACCCCAAGGGGTATCTATGGCACGAATTTCTCTTGGAAGAATGGTACGTTCCACAGGATATTTACGGATACCGATGGTCGTTGTGTGGGTAAAAAGCACATCCTCCATTTTTTCAATCAGAGATTCGCGGCATATAACCGTCACCATAGTTGCCGGGCGATTCTTTTTCATATAGATTGGTGTTGCATAGGCGTCCTGGGCACCTGCTTCAAATAACTGATCGAGGGCAAATGCAACTGTTTCGCCGCTGCAGTCATCCAGATTGGTTTCAATCTTCCATATAGGCTCCAGATCCACTTCACGTTTGGCGAAATCAATGTCTTTGGACATCGGTTTAACGGCTGCCGGACGTTTTTCTTTTTCCACTGCGATTTCAAAGCCGGGAGCGACAGGTGATTCTTCCTTCGAAGTTTCAGGTTTTGCATCCAGATCTTCAATGATCATGGCACGAAGGATACTTGCTTTTTCATAGCTACGTTTGCCTGCTCCGATACCTGTACGGATGACGCGGAAATGTTCAGGCAATTTATGACTGGTACAAAGGGCAGCAGCAATGGCTGCTCCAGTCGGAGTTACAAATTCACCCTGAACATTCATGATGTGCATTGGAAGTTCATGGGCAGATACAATATTGACAACAGCAGGTACCGGAATCGGAAGAATACCATGCTGACAGCGAACATTACCCTGGCCTTCATAAAGTTCAGAAACGATGACATCTTTGATATCCAGAGCATCGATGCAGACAGCAACAGCTACGATATCGACGATGGAGTCGATGGCACCAACTTCGTGAAAATGAACCTCATTTATCGGTTTGTTGTGTGCCTTTGCTTCAGCTTCAGCAATGACCTGGAAGATTTTCAGTGCGATCAGTTTGGCACGACGGCTGATACCGCTGCTGTTGATGATGGCCTGAACACTTTCAAGATTGCGGTGGTCATGGTGGTGATGATGTTCATGCTCATGGTGTTCATGATGGTGACTGTGGTCATGTTCATGGTGATGTTCGTGGGTGCCATGAAGATATTCCATGTCATGGTCATGAT
>JAXJRF010000149.1:0-3849 GCA_036310765.1 Frisingicoccus sp. | reverse complement strand
TATAATTAATCGCCTCACGAATATCTTCCATATCTGAAAAGGTCTCAAATACAAAAATCTCTGCACCTTCCTCAAGAAAGACGCGGCAAATATCCATATATTCCTTTAAGATCCGTTCCCGATCCGCTTGATTTTCACATGGGATCTGTCCAATATCCGCAGCCACATAGACATCCGAATCCTTTGCAGCTTCTCTGGCCAGCCGATACCCCTGACGGATATTTTCCTCAACTTCCTGCCATGGCATCTCCATCACTGCCGTATTGCTTGCAAAGGTGTTAGTGCGGATGATCTGTGCCCCCGCATCCATATAATCTCTGTGTATTTTCAGAACTCTCTCCGGATACGCTGTATTGGCCAGCTCCGGAAGTTCCTTTGAATCATACAACTGTGCATAATAAGTGCCGAATGCACCGTCAAAAAGCAATTTCTGTTCTTTCAGTTTATCTTGTATTTTTATTGTTTGTCTCATAAATTCTGTCTTCTCATCTGTTTAGAATATCATTTCCCTGAAGGATATCTTCTAAAGATACACTGTCCAGGTATTCTCGGATGGCCTTATCAAGTCCTGTCCATAACGGCAATGTTTTACACGCATCCGCTCTCGGACAGGGATGGTCCTTTTCTTCCACACATGTGACCGGTGCCAAAGACCCCTCCGTCAGACAAAGAATATCTCCTACCTTATACTCTTTTGGTTCTTTGCTCAATCTGTATCCGCCGCCTTTTCCATGCATCGCCTCAACAAATCCTGCTTTTGAAAGGATAGCCATAATGCTCTCCAGATATTTCTTGGAAATATTCTGACGTTCCGTTATATCCTTCAACGGAATCAGCTTTCCATGTGAGTTCTCTGCCAGATCCAGCATCACCCGAAGTGCATATCTTCCTTTTGTTGAAATAAGCATTCACTGCCCTCCATATCTTTTATATATTACTACAATACGCCTCTGTAAAGCAATCCCCTTATGCCTCTTCAAATAATGGTGTGGAATAATATCTGTCTCCATTATCCGGGAATATGACAACAATGGTTTTTCCTTCATTTTCCTTGCGTTGTGCAACTTCAATTGCTGCATGCAGTGCTGCTCCGGAAGAAATACCAACCAAAATGCCTTCTTTCTTTCCGATCAGTTTTCCCTTTTCAAAGGCATCTTCATTACTTACCGCCATAATTTCATCATAAACGTCGGTATCAAGAATATCCGGAACAAAGCCTGCACCAATTCCCTGGATTCCATGAGGGCCGGAGGCACCGCCGGAAAGAACAGGTGACAGAGCCGGTTCGACGGCAACAACCTTCACTTCCGGTTTTTTAGACTTCAAATACTGACCTGTACCGGTAATCGTTCCGCCGGTACCCACACCAGCAACAAGAATATCCACTTCGCCATCGGTATCTTCGAAGATTTCCGGTCCGGTTGTATGAAAATGAATCTTCGGATTTTCAGGATTCACAAACTGTCCAGGGATAAATGCTCCCGGAATCTCTTTTGCCAGTTCATCCGCCTTTTCGATGGCACCCGTCATACCTTTTGTTCCATCCGTCAGAACCAGTTCTGCACCGTAGGCTTTCATAAGTTTTCTTCGCTCAATCGACATGGTTTCCGGCATAACGATAATAATGCGATACCCCTTGGCAGCCGCAACGGAAGCCAGACCGATACCTGTATTGCCGGAAGTTGGCTCAATGATGACAGAATCCGGACCAAGAACACCGCTCTTTTCCGCCTCTTCGATCATCGCTTTTGCAATTCGATCTTTAATTGAACCTGCCGGATTAAAATATTCGATCTTTGCCAGTAATCTTGCTTTTAATCCAAAAGCCTCTTCAATATGTGTAAGTTCTAAAATGGGTGTATGTCCAATCAACTGATCTGCAGTTTTGTATATTTTACTCATAATTATAAACTCCCTTCCTGATTATTTATCATTTTAAAATGGTATTGGATATTATTCGCCTACCGTCCAAGTATGTTAATACGCAATATACACTACTCTACCCACCTTGTCAACAGGTTTTCATTTTTTTCACACCAACACCATGAATTGTGCTATAATGCCTTTTATAAATGTTACATTGTACATATCATGTACGCAGAGGGTCCTATGAGAAGAAAAACATTATTGACAGCCGAACAGGAGGCTGTATTAAAAGAACGAAAGAAACGTAAAAAAACTGAAAAAACCATTCGATGGGAAAAACTGGATAATACCGCCCATCTTTTTCCGGTCATTGCCGGAGAACGTATGACCAATGTCTTCCGGATCAGTGTGACCCTGAAGGATCTGGTAGAACCGGAATTGCTGCAGCAGGCACTGGATACCCTTTTGCCTCATTTTGATGGTTTTAATCTCCGTCTTCGCAACGGCATCTTCTGGCATTATTTTGAAGAAAACGGAAAACCGGCTCCAAGAGTTGAAAAAGAAGACAGCTTTCCCTGCCGCTTTATCCGTTCGAACAAGACCAACAGTTATCTTTTCCGGGTTACCTACTATCAGTATCGGATCAATCTGGAGGTCTTTCATGTATTGACCGATGGTATGGGCGGTTTTAACTTCCTTAAAGAGCTGACCTATCAATACCTGCGTCTTCGCTATCCCGAATTGCTGGAGCATACGGAAGATTATCTGAGCAGTGGCACAACACTCAGTCGGGAAGACAGTTTTCTGAAAAACTTTAAAAAACCTCAAAAGAGAAAGTATCAAACACAGAAGGCCTACCTTGTCCGGGGCGAAAAGCTGCCGATCGGTGAATTTGGCGTCATGCATGGCTATATGAGTGTTGAGGAGTTAAAAAAGATCTGCAAAAAATATAATGCCAGCATCAACGAATATCTCGTTTCGACTTTTATATGGAGTATTTACACCGAATGTTTGAACAGCACACCTTCGAAGACACCTATTCGAGTAGCCGTTCCTGTCAATCTTCGTCCTTATTTTAATTCAATCACGACCAAAAACTTTTTTGTAATGACATCCGCCGAATTCCATCCGGTGAATGAGCAGTATACATTTGAAGAGGTTCTGAAACAGGTTCAGGAAAGTCTTCGCAGTCAGATGACCCAAGAACATCTTGAACAGATTTTTTCCTATAATGTTGCCAACCAGAAAAACCGGATTTTACGACTTGTTCCGCTTCCGCTGAAAAATATTGCCATGCGTATTGTATATCGACAATCGGCTCTGGCCAATACAAGTACCATTACAAATGTGGGCAATATTACGGTTGATGACATTTATAAACCTTACATTGATATGTTCCATGCCTTCCTCGCAATTTCCACAGGACAGCATATTAAAGGAACAATCTGCTCTTATAATGACACATTAATTTTTACTTTTAGTTATGATCTGATCGATCCGTCCATACAGCGGGGCTTTTTCCGTAAACTGGCGGATGACGGACTTCATGTAGAGATTGAAAGCAACGGGGTGCATTATGTCTAAATGTTTAAACTGTAAAATTGAAGTATTGGATGAAACTGAACGCTGCCCGCTTTGCCAGTCCATCCTGCAGCAGACGGAAGCCCTGGAAAATATGTACCCGGATGTACGAGTGAAATTGCGATGGATGAACTTATTCAGCCGTATTTACCTGTTTCTGTCCATTATTTTAGAGGCTGTTCTCTTCGGCATCAACTTCACCACCTTCAACGGCATTTGGTGGAGCATCATTACCGGTCTGGTACTGCTTTATGGATATGTGGTCCTTCGTTATGCCATCCTTGGAAAATCCGGTTATCAGAGCAAAGCCATTATCCTTACTCTGATCTTCGTACTATCTGCCTTTGCCATCGACCTGGTCACCGGTTACAGAGGCTGGTCCTTAGAGTATGTCCTGCCTGC
>JAXJRF010000148.1:0-1421 GCA_036310765.1 Frisingicoccus sp. | reverse complement strand
CAGGAAAAGGTCGGCGGTATTTTTGCAGGTCAGCTGATCGAACACTTGAAGTTTAATCAGATTGTGAAATTATGTGAATTGGCTTATGAAAAACTGGAGGAGGGTGCCTATATTATTTTGGAAACGCCGAATCCGATGTCTCTTGCCATTTATACACATGCCTTTTATATGGATCCGTCTCATAATAAACCGATCCATCCGTTAACAATGGAATATTTCATGCGTAAGGTCGGGTTTAAGGATGTGGAGATCCTGTTTACAGATTCCAGTAAATATCCGGTTGAAATACCTGCCCTGATCAGCGACAATATTGAAAATATTGATGCGTTTAACCAGAGCATGAAAGAAGTAAGCCAGACATTATTTGGCAGCCAGGATTATGCGATCATTGGCAGAAGATAGTTTGGAGGACAAACATGGATAATAATAAAATCGAAACAGTTGACGTGGAAGCTATTATGGCGGAAATCCGTAAAAATATTGCGGCGAGAAGTGATGCGGAGAAGATTCTTGGGTTTGATGAGAATCAGGCCGATCAGGAATGTGCAGCAGGCGTTCCGGGAACGGAATACACAGATTCTGTGCTGCACCAGCATATTGCTCTGGCAAGTCAGCAGCATAACATTAATTTTTATCAGATGATTCCGAAGGGCGGGATAAAGTCTTTTATTAAACGTTCTATTCGGAAGCTTATCAGTCCTACGGTACTGCCATTACGCAATGCACAGAATTCCTTTAATGCAGAAGTTGTTCAGGCATTAATGCAGCTTGAGGCCTATACAGCACCAAGCAGCAGTCTTTTAGACAGACAGGAAGAATTGATTGAAGAAATGGCTAAAAAGATTGAAGAACTGGAAAAGAAGATCGAAGTGTTGGAGAACAAATAGGAGAGACTATGAAGCCGAGAGTTTGTTTTGTTGTCCAGAGATATGGTCTGGAGGTTAATGGTGGAGCCGAATTGCTCTGCCGTCAGTTGGCAGAACATTTATGTCCTTATGCAGATGTTCATGTGGCTACCTCCAAAGCAATCAATTATACAACCTGGGCAGACGAATATGAAAATGATGTTGAGGAGATTAACGGTGTTACGGTCCATCGTTTCAGTGTTGCAAAACAGAGAGATGTGGAGCCCTTTAACATCTGGGCAGGTGAGCTGGATAAGGGCGTGATACTGACGCGTTCGGAAGAAGAACGGTGGGTTGATGAACAGGGGCCTTTTGTGCCTGCATTAGTTGAATATCTTAAAGAACATAAGGAAGATTACGATGTATTTATCTTCAATACATATCTGTATTATCCAACAGTTCGTGGAATAGAAGTTGTTGGGGACAAAGCCATTGTGATTCCGGATGCCCATGATGAGCCTTTCTTAAGAATGCACATTTTTGAAAAGGTATTTAAACAGGGGAAAGCTTATTTCT
>JAXJRF010000147.1:0-17813 GCA_036310765.1 Frisingicoccus sp. | reverse complement strand
GATGGATCCGATGAGGATATGGATGCGTTTTACGAAGCACTGGAAAATATGGCGCGTGCAGAGCTTAAAGCCTATAAAGATGGTGACAAATAATAAATTTAGAAGGTGACTTTGATCATGGTACTGTAAGCAGAAGGGGTGATTTGAGATGGGATTATTGGATATATTCAAAATAAAAAAGAAACACCGATAAATTTAAGAGACTTGATCATTGCCGATTATGAACTTCAGTATCCGGAGGAATGTCGGTTTATCCGGGAAACATATGTGCCGGAAAGCGGACAGTCGGAGGTTTTACAGGGAGAACTGATGCGACAGTTGGATGCACTTCGAATCGAAGCAAAAGCGTATGGCAATATTCACTGGGATACGGATTTTTCATGGTTTTGTGAATTTATTAAAAGAACACTCTGCAATATGAGTATTTACTCGGAAGAGGAAATGACGAAAATCACATTGATTATGGACTATATGAAATATTGCGGAGAGTATGCAGGAAATCTGGGAGGCGGCGAAGATGCGAGTGCAAACAGTATCGCCTATACGAAGGATAATCTGTATGACATGATTGCTGATGCCATTGGCAAATTACAAAATGTCCATCCGGATCCGATTCCATGCGATATCAATTACGGCATCCGAAGATAGAACATAGAGCAGGGAGAGAAGATATGGGGACCTTATATATTTCGGATTTAGATGGAACATTATTAAATCGTAATGCTCAGATTTCCGAATATACACGAGAGACACTGAATAATTTAATAGATAAGGGGATGCTGTTTTCCTATGCAACAGCCCGTTCCCAAACGTCTTCGGGGGAAGTCACAAAAGGCTTAGGGGTGAAACTTCCGATCATCGTATATAACGGAACCTTTGTGCTGGATCCAATGACCGGAGAGGCTTTACTGTCCAACTATTTTGGATCGGAGGTCCAGTCGCTGCTGGACGATCTGATCGCCCATGATATTTATCCGATCGTCTATTCCCATGCAGAGGAAACCGAACGGTTTACCTACATTCCGGAAATGGCTTCGAGGGGCGTAAAGGCACATATCCGAAACCGAAAAGGGGATCACCGGACCCACCCTGTGGAGACGATCAATCAGTTATATACAGGGGATATTTTTTGTGTGAATTGTATCGATGAGCCGGAAAAGCTGGAGCCGATGTATGAAAAATACAAAGATCTTTATCATTGCATCTATTATGCCGATATTTATTCCGGTGAACAGTGGCTTGAGATTATGCCGAAAACGGTTTCAAAAGCCAATGCAGTTCAATGGCTAAAACAATATCTGGGTTGTGACAAGGTGGTTGTTTTTGGAGACCAGAAAAATGACATTAGCATGTTTGAGGCTGCAGATGAATGCTATGCTGTATCCAATGCAGTAAAGGACTTGAAAGTGTTAGCTACGGACATTATACATGAAAATAACGAGGATGGTGTTGCAAAGTGGCTCATGGAACATGTATGAATAGTGCAGGATTGATCCACATTTACTGCGGTGATGGCAAGGGAAAGACCACATCAGCTGTTGGCTTGGCTGTTCGCAGTGCAGGGGCTGGAAAACGGGTGTTGTTTGTTCAGTTTTTAAAGAATGGGACATCCAGCGAGATTGATTATCTAAGAAAGTCCGGATCTGTCGAAGTTCTTTATTGCCGGACGATACCTGGATTTTTTTCTCAGATGACAGAAGAAGAGAAGGCTATCGCAAAAAGAGATTACAGCCTTTTGTTTGATCAGGCGGTGGGTCAGGCCGAGGCATTTGACCTTCTTATTTTCGATGAAATAATCGCCACATGCAATCTGGGCATTGTTGCGCTTGATAGGATACTGGATTTTCTTGATCATAAGCCGAAAAATCTTGAAGTTGTGCTGACGGGGCGAAATCCCGATAAAGCTTTGATTAAGCGGGCAGATTATGTATCTGAAATAAGAAAAGTGAAACATCCCTATGATCAGGGAATAACTGCACGAAAGGGAATTGAATACTAAATGGAAAAGACTGCCGAAACGTTGATTCGGCAGTCTTTTTCACATAAAGAGGTATAAATTAGATATGATTTTGGTTGAATTAAACTTTCCAGTCACGAATTTCAAGTAATCCCGGAATAAGTACCCGGGCACTTGTTTCCAATATAATGCGGCCTTTCTCAGCAGTGGCACCGGAAGGATCACCGCCGATACCGATCGGTTTGCCTTCCTTTGTTTTCCAGTCTTCGGAAACCCATCCGATGGAAACAGTTCCGTATGGAAGAAGAGCCTTGTTATGTTCAAAGGAAGCGGGAATACCGGCTTCGGAAGTTTCTAATTTTACGAGGTTTTCATCGACGGCCATAACCATGGAGGTTTCCATCTCACCGCCATGGAAATCCCATATATTGCCTTCGGAAACGGTCGCCTGTACATCCGGGTGGCCAAAGGCACCGGAGGAAAGGAAGAATGGGGAAATTCCCAGCTCACTTCTCAGTTCCCGGCTTAATACCTGGATGATCGGAGCATTTCCTCCATGGCAGATAAGAAAGGTAATCTTTTTAAAACCATGGTGTGCAAGACTCACACAGATGTCATAAAGCAAATGGTAGTAGGTATCTGGGCGCAGTGTAATGGATCCGCAGAAGTTACGATGTTCAGTGCTTAGTCCGACTGGAATAACCGGAAAGACAAGCATCGGGAAATCCGATTCACCCGCTTCTTCCAGAGCTTTTCCCAGATATTCGACCATGGCTTCTGCAATGATATCGTCCGTACCGAGGGGAGCCTGATTGCCATGCTGCTCCAGGGCACCTACGGGAATCAGGATGATCGTGTTTTCTTTGTCCACCTGTTCCATTTCAAGACGTGTCAGATCACGATAATTTTTAAGCATAGATTATGCCACCTTTCTTATGACATGTGCAGCGTGAAGTTTTTCGTATAATAAATGACCAACAAGGAAATTCAAACCAACTTTAATAAAGTTGAATGGAATTGTTGCAAGAATAATGAATGTGGTCAGGTTGGTGATCATAGGATTAACAGATGCCACGAGACGTACAACTTCATCCAGCGAAATACCCATAGCGGTTGCATACAGAGGCAATGTAATAAATGCATTTATAAAACAGGACATGGCAATACGTATCGGAAGGTCAATAATCAGGGCAATTGTACCGGCTTTGCGTGTCTTGCCGAGTTTCGAATAGACAAGCCATGTCGGAATGATATAAAGAAAGATACCGATCAGATTGGCAAGCTCTCCAACATACATACTGTTTGTGCCGACAGTGAATAATTTGATTAAAATTTTAATAACTTCTACACAGATGGCAGAAAAAGGTCCCATGGAAAACAGAGCGATAACGGAAGGTACATCACTGAAATCCACCTTGTAGAACGGCGGCATCATTGGAACGGAAAATTCCAGAGACATTAAGACACCGGCAACTGCAGCCAGCATACCTGTAAGTACTAATTGTTGTGTAGACCATTTTTGTTTCATAACTTAGTCTCCTTTCGAGTTTTGAAGTAATAAAATTTAAGTTAAATTCCCCGGAAAGGTATGTGTTTATAAATAAAAAAATCGATGCCATATATGGGGCATCGAAGTCGGAAAATATAAACATGCGTCATAATAAAACCATGACCATACATTTCTTCTCTCATCCAGACTTTAACTGTCGGTTCTGGAATTACACCAGATCAGCCACCGAAGTGGTTCGCGGACTGTCACCGCCGGTAGGGAATTACGCCCTGCCCCGAAGAATTTATTTATATAACGTCTATAATATACCATATATTGTACAGCAGGTCAATGGGAAAATAAGAATCATTCTGACTTTATGGTATGGGGTGACTTTTTAGGACATTTGTGGTATAATAACCCAATAATGCCATTTTAGGCCTAAATGATGAATAGATGTGAGGTGTTAAAATGCTCAATAAAGATAAAATTCGTATTATGAGCCGCTGTGCCATGTATGAAAAGGCAGAAGGCCGGGAAGATCTGGCGATCAATCGGTATTATCAGGGCGATTATATCCGGTTAAACACGCTGAAAACCCTGATTGGAGCGACTATTGGCTTTGTTTTATGTTTTGGACTTTATCTGGTAATCCATGCAGATGAGTATGTAGGGAATCTTTTTCAGATGGATCTTTTTGCTTTTGGCAAAAACATTCTTCTTATATATGCTGTTGTGATGATCGTCTTTGCGGTGATCAGTGTCGTATTTTACGGCTGGAAATATGCCGATGCCAAAAAACGGATAGCCTGGTATTATAAAGATTTACAGAGGCTGAAAGAAATCAGCGGGATGGAGGACGATAAATAATGACAAATCTACTGGCTTTAAAAGAGAAAATCGTAGGATTTTATAAGAATAATGAATATCTGGTGAATATTATTGGAAAGTTTATTCTGGCATTGCTGGCATTTAATTATGTGAATACAGAGCTTGGATATTTTGAAACATTGACGGGAATTCTGCCGACATTGTTTTTATCTGTTCTATGTGCGATCGTTCCGGTTTCCGTATTTGTACTGATCTTTGCACTGGTTGTCGTACTGCATTTATTTAAATTATCAATGGCCTTATCCCTTATGGTATTGGTTGCATTTTTAGTTTTTTATTTCTTATATTTGAAATTTGCACCGGATCAGGGCATTTTAATTGTCTTATATCCGGTTCTGGCAAAATACAATCTGCATTACATGATGCCGCTGATCGGCGCCATGGCATTTAATCCATTTGCTGCATTTCCGGTGGCTTTTGGTGTCATTTTTGTAAAGCTTCTGGAGTATGTTAAGGAAGCCGTAGCTCTTGGAGATCCGGGAATGGATGTTCAGGGCATCATGACAAGCTATAAGTATATTTTCGATCATATATTAGCAGATAAAGAGATGATCGCATACATTGTTGTATTTACGATCGTGATTCTGGTGGTTTACGGTATTTCACGATTATCTATTGATCATTCATGGTATATTGCCATCGCTGTAGGTACAGTGATCAATGTAATCGGTATTGCCATGCAGACTTCCAGAGTGGAAGATGTATCCCTTGTTATGGTTGTCATCGGCTCTTTACTTGGCGGCATTATTGCTGCATTTGCCCAGTTTATGGGATGTACGCTGGATTATGCGAGGAAGGAATATCTTCAGTTTGAAGATGATGATTTCTACTACTATGTGAAAGCTGTTCCGAAGATTCAGGTGAGTCAGGAAGAACGTACGGTGAAATCTTTTGGAAAAGGCAAACATAAAGGAAAGTCTAAATCCCGTAAGGAAGATCGGGCTCATAAGAAGGTTCGGGAAGAAGAACCGGAAGTTGATATGGAAACAGTCAGCGGTGACACTCAGATATTTGACAATCTGGAGTCCATACCACAGACACCATTAGAAAAACCGACAGAGGACTTTGACGACTTATCCTTTGACGGATTTGATTTTGATGATTTGAATGAGAAATAAATAAAAGAACTCAATTAAGAAATACTAAGAAGGAGGTGCGGCATGGAAGTGATTTCAAACTGGTTCACTCGAATCTTATCGTTTATTCCGGCGATTCGCCCGACCAATATACTTGAAATTTTAATTATTACAGTATTGATCTATTATTTACTGATCTGGATCAGAGATACGAGAGCGTGGACGCTGCTTAAAGGTGTGCTGGTCATTTTTGCTTTTGTGCTGTTTGCCTACATCTTTCAGATGAGTACCATTTTGTGGTTATTTGAAAATCTGATCAGTGTGATCATTATTTCTATCTTTGTTCTGTTCCAGCCGGAGATACGTCGGGCATTGGAACAGTTGGGACGAAAGAATATATTGACTTCTGTTCTTAATCTGGGAGGCAGTGATGAAGATATTATTCAGGCGTCCAAAACTTTTGAAAAGACAAAAACAGAGATCATTAAAGCGTGTGTGGAGATGTCAAAAAGCTGTACTGGAGCTTTGATCGTTATGGAGCAGGATGTACGTCTCAGTGAATATGAACGTACCGGAATTTTTCTGGATTCACTGGTCAGCAGTCAGCTTCTGATCAATATATTTGAACATAATACACCGCTGCATGACGGAGCTGTCTTTATTCGTGATAATCGGGTAGTTGCGGCAACCTGTTATTTACCGCTTTCTGATAATATGCTTCTCAGTAAGGAATTGGGAACCCGTCACCGGGCGGGGGTTGGAATCAGCGAAGTATCCGACAGTGTGACACTGATCGTTTCTGAGGAGACAGGAATGATTTCGATTGCCCATGACGGTATGCTTTTCAGAGGACTGAATCAGGAAGAACTTCGGGAACAGCTTGACACGTTGCTGAAGAAAACAGAAGCACCAAAGCGAAAAAGTCCTTGGAGGAGAATCATTAAATATGAAAAAAAAGCTGACAAATAATTTTGGTATGAAAATAGTATCTTTGATGTTGGCGATCGTCTTCTGGCTTGTCGTTGTTGCAATTGAAGATCCGGAAGGAAGCAAAAGTCTTGAACTTCCGGTGACAAAGGTAAATGAGGAATTGATCCATGAGAATGACAAGACATACGAGGTCATTGAGGGAAATACGGTGACGATTACGGTACGTGCCCGGGAGTCTGTATTGAAAAATCTGACAGCAAAAGATTTTTCTGCAGTGGCAGATCTGGCGAACCTGTCGATCACCGGTGCGGTTCCGATTGAAATTACCTGCCTTTATAATGCCAATCAAGTGACAATTACAAGAGGGGCAAATGAGATGATGCGTGTCAGCATTGAGGATCTGGCTTCGGTTGATAAAATGATCGCTACGAAGGCGGAGGGAACGGTTATTACTGGAAAGGCTCTGGGTGAGGTGACGGTGGAACCGAATATGATACGTATTGAAGGGGCGAAAACAACCATCGATCGTATTTCCAGTGCCTATGCGGTGGTGAATGTATCCGGAATCTCAGAAGACTGTTCCTTTGTTGTTGAACCGGTTCTTTATGATTCCAATGGCAATGTGATCGATTCGACGGATATTACTTTCAGTGAAAAGAATTTAAAAGTGAATGTGACACTTTTGGATACAAAGCAGGTACCTGTAAAATGGAACATTAATGCTACCGCTGCAGCGGGATATGGTATTGAATCTCAGGACTATACACCGGCAGAGGTATTGATTGCAGGAACAGCGGAAGAGCTTAAAGGCATTGATGCAATCGTTCTTGACGATTATGAAGCTTTTGGTCTGACAGAAAGCGTTGAGACAGAGGTGGATCTGGAGAGTGTTGTACAGGATATGGGCGTCAGTCTTGCAAATCGGGAGGCTGACCGTACAGTGAAACTGGCGATCAATGTGGAGCCATATAACCGAAAGAGCGGGGCAATTTCCTTTGAGAATATTGAACTGATTGGTAAAAACAGCGATTATAACTATTCGATCATCGGGGAGAATGTGGTCGAATACTCTGTTTATGGTTTGGATAGTTCACTTGAAATACTGGATTTTTCCAAGTTGAAATTTAGTCTGGATGTTACGGGGCTTACAGAAGGCAGTCATACTGTTCCATTGCAGATGCAAACGACACAGGAAGTTGAGCTTGATGGTTCACCAGAGGTGAAGATCCGGATCAGCTCCAAGTAGAATACAGGTTAAGTTGTCGTAAAATATTTTATAGCGGCGAAAAAATTCTTGCCATCGGGCATAAAAAGTGGTAACATTTTAGTGTTCGTAAAATTGAGGGAGAGAGTAACTTTTATGGTAAGCGATAAAATTAAGATCACGAATTCAACAGGGCTACACCTACGTTCAGCAGGTTTATTTTGTAAAGAAGCGATGAGATTTAAATCACAGATCACATTTGGGGCTAAGGGAAGCACAGCCAATGCGAAAAGCGTATTGAGTGTTCTCGGTGCCGGTGTTAAATGTGGAGATATTGTTGAACTATGCTGCGACGGTGAGGATGAAGAATTGGCCTTGGAAGCTATGAGAAATGTTATCGAAACCGGGCTTGACCAGTAGTTTAATTAAATTTATCAGATTGTGTATTTGAGGGTATTGCTTCGCAATACCCTTTTTATATTATGAGTATTTTTAAGGAGGAAATATAAAATGTTGAATTATCAGAGATATAAACGAGTACCCGTTTTAGATTACAAGGAACGCCAGTGGCCGGATAAAGAGATTCAGAAAGCTCCGATCTGGTGCAGCGTTGACTTACGAGATGGCAATCAGGCTTTGATCGAGCCGATGGTTGTTGAAGAAAAATTGGAGTTTTTCAATCTGTTAGTGAAACTTGGTTTTAAAGAGATTGAAATTGGTTTTCCATCTGCGTCCCAGTTAGAATATGATTTCCTCCGGACGCTGGTTGACCGCAACATGATCCCGGATGATGTGCGTGTTCAGGTTTTATGTCAGTGTCGTCAGCATCTGATCGACAAAACATTTGAAGCGATCCAGGGAATTAAAAATGTTGTTTTCCATATTTACAATTCAACATCCACACTTCAGAGAGATGTTGTTTTCCATATGGATAGGGAAGAAATCAAACAGATTGCCATTGAAGGCACAAAGATGGTTAAAGAAGGTGCAAAAAATTTCGATGGTAATCTCTGGTTAGAATATTCACCTGAAAGTTTTACAGGCACAGAGATGGATTTTGCTTTGGATGTCTGCGAAGCTGTTAAGGAAGTATGGCAGCCGACAGTTGAGCGTCCGATCATCTTTAACCTGCCGGCAACTGTAGAAATGAATACTCCGAACGTTTATGCCGATCAGGTTGAATGGATGAGTACGCATTTTACAGAACGTGAAAAGATTATTTTAAGTATCCATCCGCACAACGACAGAGGCTGTGGTGTTGCAGCGACAGAGCTGGCATTGCTTGCTGGTGCCGATCGTGTGGAAGGAACACTTTTCGGTAACGGCGAACGTACAGGTAACGTGGATATCCTGAATGTTGCTTATAATATGTTTTCTCAGGGTATTAACCCAGAGCTGAATATTGAAAATGTTAACGAGATCATTGAAGTGGTGGAAAGATGTACAAAGATGGGTATTCCTCCGAGACATCCTTATGCGGGCAAGCTGGTATTTACTGCCTTCTCTGGTTCTCATCAGGATGCGATCAGCAAAGGTATGCAGGCACTTCGTGAACGTCGTTCCCAGATTTGGGAAGTACCATATCTTCCGATCGATCCATCCGATGTGGGACGTGAATATGAACCGCTTGTACGTATCAACAGCCAGTCCGGTAAAGGCGGCGTTGCCTTCGTTCTCGATCAGTATTATGGATTCAAGCTTCCAAAAGAAATGCATAAAGAACTGGCAGATAAGATTCAGAGCATGTCTGAAGCTCAGGGTGAAGTTTCTCCAGAACAGATTATGGATACCTTCCGCAATATGTACATCAATGCGAAAGAACCATTACACTTCCGCAAAGCACGCATTACGGATATCAGTGAAGAAGGCGGCGAATTTGATACAAAAGTTACACTTACATATACCGATCACGGTGTTGAAAAAGTCATTGAGGGCTGCGGTAATGGTCCGATCGATGCTGTTAAACAGGGACTTCGCGATCAGGCAGGTTTCAATACAAAACTGACAATGTATCAGGAGCATGCTTTAACTATGGGCTCCGATTCCCAGGCAGCAAGTTATATTGCATTAGTGAATAATGATACGAATGAAGTGGCTTACGGTGTAGGTATCAGTTCAAATATCAACCGTTCTTCCTTCCGTGCAATCTTCAGTGCATTGAACCGTTTGTACTATGCAGAGGAACAGGTTAAATAATATGTACAATATTATTATGGAAACGCCTCGTCTCATTCTCCGGGAATTTGTCCCGGAGGATCTGGCGGGGCTTTATCGTTTATATGAGGAAAGTGATACCCGGTATATTGAGCCTTTGTCAAAAGACAAGGATGAAGAACTGGAAAAATTAAAAAGTTATATTCATTATATTTATGGTTTTTATGGATTTGGCCTGTGGGCGGTATGCCTGAAGGAGGACGGTCGTCTGATCGGGCGGTGCGGACTTCAGGTAGAATTTATCAGTGATCAGGGGGATTATGAGCTGGGGTACATGATTTCAGGAAAGCTTGAAGGACAGGGCTATGCATCGGAAGCGGTGAAGGCCATATTGGAATATGCCAAAGAAGATCTGGAGGCTCCAAGAGTTGTTTTAAGGATCCATGAAAATAATGAACGTTCCCTAAAATTTGCTGAAAAGATGGGATTTAGGGAAATGGGAGTTCAACTGGAAAAACAGCCGGAAATAAAACTTTTTGTGTACGACTTATGAATAAAAAATTAATAAAATGTTACAAAAGGGGTTCAAATATAAAACGTATTATGTTAAAATATATAAGAAACTTTTTGAGATAAAATATTTGGAAGGAACATTTTATTTATGAATAAAAAACTTATTCTATTTATGATGACATTGTCATTGGCGGCAGCACCGATCCGTGCTTTTGCCAGTGAATATAATGGTCCGGAAGTATCGATTGAAGCCCTTGAGAATCGGGCGGCTTTACAGGCAGCTACCGGCGAATATAGAACATGGAAACAGTATGACAGCCGATGGAAACATTTGACTTTGGGAAACAGCTATGATGATATGAATAATTCCGGATGTCTGGTTACAGCCATTGCTACTTTGATGGTTCATTCCGGAAGTGCCGATGAATCTACTATGGACCCGGGGAAATTATGTACATATTTAAGCAATAACGGTGGCTTTACTTCGAACGGTGAATTGTACTGGGATAAGGTTAATGGTGCGGTTGAAGGTTTCTCCGTATCCAACTATAAAGTGCCTCTTTCCGGAAGCCGTTATGATAAGCTGGCTCAGATCAAGGATTATATTAATCGAGGTTATTATGTGATCGTATCGGTCGGCGGCGGTGCCCACTGGGTAGCAGTTGACGGAGTGACAAGCGACGGAAATAATCTTGCGATTTTTGACCCGGCCTACTCTTATGGAACTTTATTTGGACATTATTCCGAATCTGGTGTGGATCGTATTGCTGTATTTTCATCCACAGGCGGCGGCCAGGGGAATGTGAATACGGGATCATCCTCAGTTGAAAGCTATTCTGCCAAAGGTATCGTACGTGTCGGTGCATCTTATTTGAATGTCCGCAGCGGTGTTGGTACAGATCAGGATTATTTGACAGACAGTAACGGCAAACGTGTGACCCTTCAGAATAATTCACAGGTAACGATTACAGGAAAAGGAAAGGACAGTAACGGCAATCTCTGGTACAGAATTTCCATCGACGGACTTACCGGTTATGTTTTTGGTGCTTATGTTGAAATTTCTTCTGAAGAGAATAACACGACAGAGGGCGAAGGAAAACCGGGCAAAGTGAACGTCGATTCTGTTAATGTCCGTAAAGATGCGGGAACATCCCACTCGGTTTTAGCAGTTGCTCCGAAAAATGCCGATGTAACGGTATACGGTGAAAAATCCGACAGTGCGGGTAAGAAATGGTACAAGATAAAATATAATGATACAGTTGGTTACATGCTTGCAGAGTATGTGACACTTGAAGAAGAAAAGGAAGAAACACCGGAGACGACTTATGAAGCAAAGAGCGGTAAAGTCAATGCAAGCTCTGTGAATGTGAGAAGCGGTGCAGGCACAGGCAACAGCATTGTAGGGAACCTTTCTTCCGGTGCAGCCGTAACGGTTGTAGGCGAAGCCAAAGACAGCAGCCAGAGAGTATGGTATAAGATTGAATATTCCGGTGGCTCCGGATATATGCTTGCTGAATACATCACGCTTGACAGTGCTTCAAACAATAATAACAACAGCGAAAGCTATGAAAAGAAAAATGGTAAGGTCAACGCAGATGTTGTCAATGTAAGAAGCGGTGCAGGCACAGGCAACAGCGTCGTAGGCAGCCTTTCTTCCGGAAGTGCGGTTACTATTGTGGGTGAAGCAAAGGACAGCAGCGGAGCTAAATGGTACAAGATTGAATATAGCGGCGGTTCCGGTTATATGCATTCTGATTATGTTACAGTTACAAATGGAAGTGAGAATAATTCCGGCTCGACCAATACACCAACCTACGAATCTAAGGCAGGTAAGGTCAATGATGATTATGTCAATGTCCGAAGCGGAGCAGGAACAAACCACAGTGCTGTGACAAGTCTGAGAGTGAACACAGCAGTGACTGTTGTCGGTGAAGAAAAAGATGGCAGCGGAGCTACATGGTATAAGATTAAATATGCCGGTGGCGAAGGTTATATGAGAGCCGACTTTATTACAATCGGAAACAGCAGTTCATCCGATAACTCCAATAACAGCAGCTCGAATAACAGCGGAAGCACCAGCCAGAATTACCCGATGGAAGGTGTTGAAGGCAAAGAAGGTATTGTGAACAGTACGCAGGTAAATGTGCGTAAGGAAGCCAATGCCAACGCCGAAGTTGCAGCAGTCCTCAAGAAAGATGTATCTGTACTGATTGAAAGTGCAGTGAAGGACAGTTCAGGCAATGTATGGTATAAGATTGGATTTGCCGGCACATCTGGTTATATGATGGCTCAGTATATTACAATTCAATAAAAACACAGTTGTTATAAAAAAGGCTGGATGACGAATTTTCGTCATCCAGCCTTTTGAGCATGTTTTAAAACTTAAAAGTATCTTTAAGTCCAACCCAGAGCTGATCTTTGTCACTCAGGTTAATGGCCGTTCCGTCTTCCAGACAATAGCCGTCGGCGGAAGCGGTTCCTTTATATTCGCCAACAAGTTTTGGCCATGTGATGCCGATTTCAGGGTCATTCCATGCAAGACCGCCTTCATCACCCGGATGATAGAAATCGGTGCATTTATAACAGAATTCAGCAATGTCACTTAATACAAGGAATCCATGGGCAAAGCCCTCTGGGATATAAAACTGTTTTTTATTTTCTTCTGTGAGTTCGACGCCGAACCATTTTCCATAGGTTTCACTGCTGCTTCGAAGGTCGACAGCTACGTCAAAGACGGAACCTTTGACAACTCGGACCAATTTTCCCTGTGGAAATTCTTTCTGAAAATGAAGGCCGCGTAAAACGCCTTTAACGGAGCAGGATTGATTGTCCTGTACGAATACCATATCCAGACCGGCTTCCTGCATATCTTTTTGATTATAGGTTTCCATAAAGTATCCTCTGGCATCACCATGTACAGCAGGTTCGATAATGCAGAGACCTTCGATTCCACCCACATTTTTTTCGACTTTAATCTGTCCCATATCTATATTCTCCTAAAATTCAATTTCTTTTAAATAGCGGCGTAATGCATCCTGCCAGGTTGGCAGTGGTTCAAATCCACTTTCGACCAGTTTGCTTTTATCCAAACGGCTGTTAAATGGTCGCGCAGCTTTGGAAATACCATATTCTTCGGTAGTCACCGGTGTCACAGTGAGACGGTCTTTGCTGTATTCGGGATGCCCCAAAGCGACAGCTTCGGCAAAGATCGCCTCGGCGAAGTCGTACCAACTGATATAACCGCCCTCATTGGTTGCGTGATAATAGCCATATTTTTCCGTTTCAGCCATATCGACAAGAAGTCGGGATAAATCATAGGTGTAGGTCGGTGTTCCGATCTGATCTTTGACAACACGAAGGGCATCAAACTTTTTGCCCACATTCAGCATTGTTTTAATAAAGTTATTACCGTTTGTACCAAAGACCCATGCAATACGAACGATAAAGTACTTGTCCAGAGTGGAGGAAACAGCAAGCTCACCTTCCAGTTTGGTCTTGCCATATACGCAAAGCGGTGCGTAATCCTTACAATCCGGCTGCCAAGGTATTTCACCCTGACCATCAAATACATAGTCTGTGCTGATATAGAGCATTTTGGCATCAATGGATTTGCATACTTTGGCAATGTTTTCTGTGCCTTTGACATTGATGGCGTATACCTTTTGCTGATTTTCTTCATCTTCAGCGGCATCAACGGCTGTCCAGGCCGCACAGTGGATGACGGCATCCGGATGGATTTCTGTAATCAGTTTTTCCACAGCAGATGCATCGGTAATATCCATGGAAATATAAGGGAGTTTCGTAACTGCTGTGTGATCATCTGCACCGCTGTAAACCGGGGCAATGTCGCTTCCGATCGCTTCGTGTCCCCGTTTTGCCAGTTCGTTCATCACATCATGTCCAAGCTGTCCGGCAACGCCGGTTACAAGTATTTTCATTATCGATCTTCCTTTCCCCTAGCGGTTTCCATACATTTTTTCATAGTAGTTCTGGTATTCACCGGAAATGATCGTTTCCCACCATTCTTTGTTATCAAGATACCACTGGATGGTTTTCTGGATTCCATCTTCAAATTTTGTCTCCGGCAGCCATCCCAGTTCGTTATGGATCTTTGTAGGATCGATGGCATAGCGCATATCGTGACCTTTACGGTCTGCCACATAGGTGATCAGACTTTCCGGCTTGCCAAGTGTCTTGCAGATGATTTTTACAATATCAATATTTCGCATTTCATTGTGGCCGCCGATGTTATAAACTTCACCGACACGTCCGTTGTGGATGATCAGGTCGATGGCTTTGCAGTGATCTTCAACATAGAGCCAGTCACGTACATTCAGACCTTCACCATAGACAGGCAGTGGCTTGTCATTAAGCGCATTGGCAATCATCAAAGGGATGAGTTTTTCTGGAAAATGATAAGGTCCGTAGTTATTGGAGCAGCGGCTGATCGTTACAGGAAGTCCATAAGTTCTGTGGTAAGCGAGAACAAGAAGGTCCGCACCGGCTTTGGATGAGCTGTAAGGGCTGCTTGTGTGGATCGGTGTTTCTTCTGTGAAAAAGAGATCCGGTCTGTCCAGAGGCAGATCGCCGTAAACTTCATCGGTTGATACCTGATGGTAACGTGTGATACCGTATTTTCTGCAGGCATCCATAAGGACAGCAGTTCCTTTGATGTTGGTATCGAGGAAGATTTCCGGATTTTCAATGGAACGGTCGACATGGCTTTCAGCAGCGAAGTTTACGACCATATCCGGGTGTTCTTCTTCAAATAATTTATAAACGGCTTCCCGGTCTGTGATGGATTCTTTAACAAAACGGAAATTTGGATTATCCATAACAGGTGCAAGGGTGGATAAGTTGCCTGCGTATGTTAAACAGTCCAAACAAATGATGCGGTAATTCGGGTATTTTTTTAACATATGGAAGATGAAGTTACTTCCGATAAATCCTGCGCCGCCAGTTACGATAATATTCATAGAATTTGTCTCCTTTTAATTTAGTATAAATTCTCCTGGTATTTGCCGTCAATGACATCTTTTAAATACCGTCCGTACTGATTTTTCTTGTACAATTCATAATGCTCCAATATTTCGTCTTTGGAGATCCAGCCATTTAAGTAGGCGATCTCTTCCAGACAGGCAATCTTTCGATGCTGATGGGTTTCCACTGTGCAGACAAAGTTTGTGGCATCCACCAGACTCTCATGGGTTCCGGTATCCAGCCATGTAAAGCCCTGTCCGAGAAGCTCCACATTCAGATTTTCATTTTCGAGATAAATACGGTTTAGATCTGTGATCTCCAGTTCACCACGGGCACTTGGTTTGAGATTTTTTGAATATTCTACAACTTTATTATCGTAGAAATATAAACCGGTCACACAGTAGTTGCTCTTTGGATGCTCCGGTTTTTCTTCGATGGAAATGGCTTTACCGTCTTTGTCAAATTCAACAATACCAAAACGTTCCGGGTCATCGACATAATAACCGAAGACAGTCGCACCCTTACCGGATTCTGCATTTTCAACGGCCGCCTGCAGACGTTTTTTGAGGCCATGTCCGGCAAAAATATTGTCACCGAGAACCATAGCCACAGTGTCATTACCAATAAATTCTTCACCGATGATAAAGGCCTGGGCAAGTCCGTCCGGGCTTGGCTGGACGGCATAGGTGAGCTGCACGCCAAACTGATGTCCGTCACCGAGAAGTTCTTTAAAACGAGGTGTATCCTGTGGTGTGGATATGATCAGAATATCACGAATGCCGGCATTCATAAGAACGGACATCGGATAGTAGATCATCGGCTTATCATAAATAGGAAGCAATTGTTTTGAAGTGACCATCGTGAGCGGATAGAGACGTGTGCCTGAACCGCCTGCTAAAATAATTCCTTTCATGGAAATCTCTCCTCCTTCGTGCAAGATCAATGTATTTATCCCTATTATAAAAGGTGACGCAAGGTCACCTTCAAGCTTTTTTTGTAAATTTTTACTTTTTACAGACAAAAATACCGGCCTCTTTTGTGATGTGGAAGGAAGGATAGACTTTTTTCTCTGTAAATGCACGAAAATCAGAATATCTGTCAAGCAGATATTGATTCTGGTTGCCATGACAGGAAAGAATGTATTCAATTAGGGGCTCTGCCTGATCAATTTCGATGGCATCCTCATACAATCGTTTTTCAACGGAAGAAAAATAAGGTTCGAGTATCTGGGCACCATTTTCAAGGCCAAAGTTTTCATAGAGGGTTTGCCCGGAAAGGACGATGTGCTTATCAAACTCCTGAACAAGATCGGTAATCTCTTTCATATGACGGTGTCCATAGGTACTGCATATAAATATCCCCTCCGGTTTGAGCACCCGCTGAACTTCCTGGCACACTTGAGCAATATTCTCGCAATAGAATAAAACGTGATTGGCAATGACGAGATCAAAGCTTTCATCCGGGTAGGGAATATGATGACAGTCAAATGGATTAAATGAAAACTGGGTATACTTTGGATCAATAGTTCGCTTTACATCGCGAAGCATACCTTCAGAAATATCTGAAAGGATGATTTCTGTATTTTCCGGAAATGCCGGCTGTTTTTTTGCATCGGCAGTTTGTATGTGTTCCGTCCATAACTCGCCGTTACCGCAGCCAAGCTCCAGAATCTGCATACCGCTGTGGATCTGGCACTGCTCGTAAATCCAGGGAAACCAGCCCTGCTTGTTTTTTGAATAATTTTTGTGCATGCGAATGCGGGCCGAAATGTTATTGGCGTTCTGATATTGATTTTTTAAGCTTTGTTCCATGCCGGTCAAATGGATCAGTTCCAGCATATTGCTCCAATCAATTTTTTTATCCTCTTCAATGGCAGTCACTGTGTTATCGATGGCCTGTTCGATCATCTGAAGCTGCTCCATACGTTCCTGTACAAGCTTTTTCTGGATGGTCAGAGAGTTGAGTAAAAAATGATAGTCCTCATCTTCGATCAACATCTCGCGGATCTCATCAAGAGAAAAACCGAGATATTTTAACAAAAGTATCTGCTGAAGCCGCACAAAATCCGCATCGGTGTAAAATCTGGCACCGTTTGGATTGACATAGGATGGTTTCAGAATATTTTTTTTATCATAAAAACGGATCGTCCTTAAACTGACCTTTGCCATACGGGCAAATTCACCGGATGAATAGTAACCAGGAAGATGCATGGGAACTCCTTTCATTGAATCATGATTATGGAATTATTATAAAAGAAAAAATAAAGTCTGTCACGATGAATCTGTGATTTGTAATGGTCCACACATGAATAAGACCAGATGGCAGAAAATTTAGATTATTTCCGATTTTTCGTCGCTTTTAAAAACTATTTTGAATTCATTTATTTGTACATAAAAACATGAAAAAAAGTTGAATTTTAAATACAATTATGTTAGAATAGCAATGAAATAATGAATATGGAAAAAGGAGGATGGATATGAGCGTTGAATTGTTGGATAAAACCAGAAAGATTAATAAACTGCTTCATAATAACAATTCAAACATGGTCGTGTTTAATGACATATGTGAAGTTTTAAGTGAAATATTGGAGTCGAATATTCTTGTTATCAGTAAAAAGGG
>JAXJRF010000146.1:0-22014 GCA_036310765.1 Frisingicoccus sp. | reverse complement strand
GGATAATGATGCTGTGCAAATGGCATAGAACCGGAGTCAAACCAGCAGTCAAGAACTTCCGGCACACGTTTCATCTGTTTTCCGCAGTGCGGACAGGTAATTGTGATCTCATCGATGTATGGACGATGGAATTCAACTGTTTTTGCTGCCTCATTGCCACTCATCTGAACAAGTTCTTCACGACTTCCGATGGAATGCATATGACCGCATTCACATTCCCAGATGTTCAATGGTGTTCCCCAGTAACGGTTACGGCTGACACCCCAGTCCTGAACATTTTCAAGCCAGTCGCCAAAACGTCCTTTACCGATACTTTCTGGAATCCAGTTGATCGTATTATTATTGCGGATCAGGTCATCTTTAACCTTTGTCATCTCGATGAACCAGGATTCTCTTGCATAGTAGATCAGCGGTGTATCACATCTCCAGCAATGTGGATAATCGTGTTCAAATTTCGGTGCATCAAATAAAAGTGTTCTTTCTTTAAGATCTTCTAATACAGCAGGATCTGCACTCTTGGCACCTGCTTCCATTTCTTTTTCTGTTGGTTTTGCACGCATACCGGCAAATGGTGTTTCTTCTGTCATACATCCTTTTTCATCGACAAATTTAACAACCGGAAGACCGTATTTACGTCCGACACGACCATCATCTTCACCGAAAGCCGGTGCGATATGAACAATACCTGTACCATCAGACATGGTTACATAGCTGTCACATACAACATAGTGTGCTTTTTTATGCTGTTTTTCTGCTTCCTTGGCAGTACATTCATACAACGGAACGTATGCTTTTCCTTCAAGATCTGTTCCTTTATATGTTTCAAGAACCTCATAGGCTGGTGTTTCTTCTGTTCCAAGCTTGCCGAGAACCTTGTCCAGCAATGCTTCTGCCATATAATAGGTGTAGCCGTCTGCAGCTTTTACTTTACAGTAAGTGTCCTCCGGATTGACACAAAGTGCCACGTTGGAAGGCAATGTCCATGGTGTTGTTGTCCATGCAAGGAAGTATGCATCTTCTCCTACTACCTGGAAACGCACAACTGCGGAACGTTCTTTAACTGTTTTATAACCCTGTGCAACTTCCTGTGCGGAAAGCGGTGTTCCACATCGAGGGCAGTAAGGTACAACTTTATAACCTTTATATAAGAGACCCTTTTCCCAGATTGTTTTAAGTGCCCACCATTCGGATTCAATGTAATCATCATGGTAAGTAACATATGGATCATCCATATCTGCCCAGAAACCTACAGTACCGGAGAAATCTTCCCACATACCTTTGTATTTCCAAACACTTTCCTTACACTTGTCAATGAATGGAACAAGACCATATTCTTCAATCTGTTCTTTACCATCAAGACCGAGCAGCTTTTCAACTTCCAATTCTACCGGAAGACCATGAGTATCCCATCCAGCCTTTCTTGGAACCTGATATCCTTTCATTGTCTGATATCTTGGAATCATATCTTTGATAACACGCGTCAAAACATGACCGATATGCGGTTTACCATTGGCTGTTGGCGGTCCATCATAGAATGTATATTCCGGTGCATTTTTGCGGGATTCAATACTCTTTTCAAAGATTTTATGATCCTTCCAGAATTTTTCAACTTTCTTTTCTCTCTCAACAAAATTCATGTTGGTAGAAACTTTTTCGTACACGGCTATTCCTCCATTTCTTTGCCCGTAGTCATTCAATAAAAAAGGCTCTCACCGCAAAGGATGAAAGCCTGAAAAAACTGTCATTATACCACCTGTGCAACATACAAACATATGCTCTCCCGATAACGGCGGGATGCCGGTTCCCTTACAGGCCAATGGCTTTCGGTTCACTACTCCGGAGGGATCTTCGACTCCGTTCTAATCGTATCCGGTTTCCACCATCCCGAACTCTCTGAAAACTTTCAAACAAAGCTACTGTCTCCATCTCAGTATTTATCATTCCTCATGATATTACAGATTTCTTTTCCTGTCAAGGGAAAGCTGCGGTTATTCATGCCGCAAAGCGTCGATCGGATTCAAATTTGCCGCCTTGATTGACGGGAGAAGTCCGAACAAAATACCAATGGCCATGGAAAACAGTACAGAGAAAATGATTGCCGGCACACTGATCGCCGAAGGAGTCTGAGACACTCTCGAAATAACCTGTGCAAGGACAATACCTGCAATGACTCCCAGAATACCGCCAAGACTGGTCAGTACAGCGGCTTCTGTAAGAAACTGGGCAAGAATCCGGCGTTTTCTTGCTCCGATCGCCTTCTTCAAACCAATCTCCCGGGTTCGTTCAGTCACCGAAACAAGCATAATGTTCATAACCCCAATACCTCCGACCAAAAGGGATATACTGGCAATCCACAATAACTGCTGATTTGTCGCAGCACTCAGCTCCTGGAGCTGTTTCGCCTGTTCAAGAATATCCGAAGCCTTATAGCGTATATCTTCCGATGTAATATTCGCATTCAAGAGATCCGCACATTTGCGGCCGACACTTCCCATTTCATCGGTGTTGGATGCCCGGATAATAAGATTTTGAGGCTCATCATAGCTGTAAACGATCGGCCATGAGGCGTCCGGTATAAAAAGGATGCCTTTACTTCCAGATTGTCCATAATTATAATAATCCTCCATGGAGTTGATCACCGGCTTAAACTGATTCAATTTGTCACAGACACCGATCACCGTAAATGGTTCACCCTGAAGTTCAATGGTCTTATTGACCGGATTCGTACCCCCAAAAAGAGATTTCGCCCCAGCCGCATCCAAAATAGCAACCTTGCGGAAATTTTTGTAGTCTTCATCCACAAAGCCACGCCCTTTTTGTATCTGATATCCACAAGCTGAAAAATAATGAGGGTCAATCCCCAGAACCCGTCCGCCATCCAGCATTGTCTGATTATAATAAATGCCCTCCGCATAATTGCGGTACATATATAAAGAAGCCGCTTCCACGCCTTCGATTTCCTTAATTCCCTGCAGCGTTTCTTCGCCTATGACCGGAACTCCCTGAGGCACCCCATTATAGGCAGCTTCATATTCCCAATCATTCTGATACAGCTTGACCTCCACCGTGTTATTGCCAGCCCCTACAAGGTTCTGCTTGATCTGCTCATTGGTTCCTTTAATTGTGGACACGATGGAAATAATAGCCGCAATACCGATAATAATACCAAGCATGGTAAGAAAAGAACGCATTTTATGGGACCAGATGCCCTGAAATGATAATCGTATATTTTCAAGCATTGGACATCCTCCTTTAATAAACGCTCGGGGTATCTGTCTCAATCGTCTTTACCCCTTCTTTGACATTTTTACCGTATGGAAATGTGATCAGATCCTCACTGGTCAGCCCTGACTTAATCTCCTGATAATATCCGTACAGCATTGCACCAGTTTTTACAATTTGTTTCTTTAATCGTCCATTTTCACCTGCAATATAGACATAGGATTCACCGCCGTCTTCACGAATGTAAGCTATTGGTATATAAACCCCCGAATCAAGACTCTCCCCATCGGATTGGATCGTAATGTTTACCGACTGATTGTTTTTAAATCCCTCTGCATTTGTAAGATAGGCAGTAAACGGATAATTGGAAGTGTTTGGATTCGTTCCATAAGCATTGGCATTATCCGATACAGGGAATTTGGAAATTGAAGTAATCTCTGCCTCAGCAGACATGCCTGTTTCCATACTTGTAACAGAAACCGTCTGACCTACAGAAACCTGTTCCAGTTTTAATTCATTGATCGTTCCCCGAAGATAGAAGCCCTCCTGACTTGTGACTGTGATAAAAGGCGACGTCCGATCAAAACCGCTTTCTAAGCCGGCCACAGATTTGACCTGACCTTTAACAGTGCTTAGTATCGTTCCAGACGAAACTTCTCGGCGCATTTTTTCATAAGTGAGGACAGCCTCTTTCCGGTCAATATTTAACTTCGTTAATTCATTTTTCTTTTCCTTTAATTTGGCTTCCCGCTCTGTCGGGAGAATACCGTCATAGGGATTTTCACCTTCATAGATACCTGATCCATTTCCAGGATTTTGAATATCCGGTCCGGTGCCGCCCGCATTCGGGGAAGAGACCAATACATGGGGTATTTCCCGAATCGACACTTCCATCTCCCCGGTGGTTTCCTCCAAAGGCTCTTTTCTTACAGGTGAAGCATTCTTAAGAAAATAAATGTCCCTCTCCACCGAATCAATCTGAAGATCGATATTATCAATGGCAAGATCCTGCATTTCCAGATCCAGATTGGCAAGAGTATTGTCCAACTGGACAAGAGGCGTTCCCACATCGACCATATCCCCCTCCTGCACAAAGACTTCCTGAATCACCTGGTTTTCCGAAATATAAACATCCTGGGTCATATCCGTTGTCACAATTCCATAGGAGGATTCATCATACCCCCATGGACTGGTCGAAATGTAGGATACCGGAAACACCTCAACCTTTGTATTCGCTTTTTTGTAAATAGCATATCCTCCGATACCTGTCGTAAGCAGGGCCACTGCAGCCACCGCACTAATGATGATCTTCAAAGGTTTTTTCATCCGGTTCATCCTCCTTTTCTGTCAAAATTCCGTCACGTATAATAGCCAGCCGTTTGGCATGGGCCGCAATATCCGCATCGTGAGTGATCATAATGATCGTCATACCTTCATCATTAAGCTTTTGAAACAAATCCATAACTTGTGTTCCGGAAGAACTGTCCAGTGCACCTGTTGGCTCATCCGCCAAAAGAATGGCCGGCTGGTTGACAATGGCGCGGGCAATGGCAACTCTCTGCTGCTGCCCACCGGAAAGCTGAGTCGGTTTAAAGTCGATTCGCTCTCCGAGGCCGACCCGTTCCAATGCCTGCTTTGCCCTCTCGATACGTTCCTTTTTAGGAACTCCTGCATAAACCAGAGGCAAGCATACGTTTTCCAAAGCACTCTGTTTCGGAAGCAGGTTAAAGCTCTGAAAAACAAATCCAATATTATAAAGACGCATGTCCGATAATTCATTATCTGTGCAGGCAAGCACATCTTTTCCATTGAGGAAATAGGTTCCGGAGGTTGGCTTATCCAGACAGCCGATCAGATTCATCAATGTCGTCTTTCCTGAACCCGACGGTCCCATAATCGCCAGATATTCTCCCTTATCCACAGAAAGGGAAATATCCTTTAAAATATGAACTTCCATCTTACCCTGCATATAATCTTTATAAATATGCTGCAAATTTAAAATCATTCCACCATCCCCTCCGATATATCCGTCACTTTATTACAGTGCATACCTTCTGTCAGTGTATCGTCCGGGAACACTATGTAATCTTCTTCTGTCAAACCGGAAATAATTTCATATTCAAACAAAGCATCGTCAAAATCTCCGAGGGTAACTTCCCGTTTCTCCAGTTTATTATTCCTGCCGGCAGCCCAGACATAGGTCGCATCCTCCTCAAAACAGAGATAATAGTCTGGAATCCATAATCCCTCTTTCACCTCATTCTGTCCGATATCCGGCTCCATAAATACATGCTGTCCGAGCATAAGAAAAGCGTTCCCTTCCAATTCCACATAAAAATTATAAGAGGATGAAGATGTATCACTGTTTCCATTCATACTATAGCCAGATTCTTTCTTAACAGGATTTTGTGTATCCACTTCCGTCACTGTACCTTTCCATGTAAGATCCTCCTCTGTTCTCGAGTGAACGACCATCGGCTGCCCAACGCTGATGGAGGCCATATTTTGCTCGTTGATGGTTCCCTTGATACGATATTCATTATTGGAAAGAATCGTTATATAGGCATCATCCGTCGTATAACCATAACTCACCTGAGAAGAACCGTCATTAATGGACTTGACCACACCGTCAATCTCACTGACAACCGTAGCATTTTCCATAGAGGTCTTAATCTGTTCAATTTCAACAGTCTTGCTTTTCTTATTGTATTCGGCACGTTTCACATCATTCTGAGCCGTTAAAATTTGAGTTGTGTAAGAAAAAGTTTCGCTCTCCGGTGCCTTTTTCTTTTCCTCTTCAAGCAATTTGATCTGATCATAAAGGGTGGAAATTTCATTCGTAATCCGTTCCAGTTCCAGCTCTGCCCCGCTGAGTTTCAACTGAATTTCATCCACATCGTAAGAAAACAAAGGAGCCCCTTTGGTAACTGTATCACCTTCCTTGACATAAACTTCTTTAATGTTTTTATCAGAAGCTTTCTGTATCTTCACCGTTTTCTGGGGTTCCACAACACCGGCAAACCGACTGACAATCCCATTCGCCGAGTTTGAACTTAATAAGGAAACCTGTGTCGCATAGGCTTCTGTGCTCTCCGCATCACTGGATGCTCTTCTCAACAATGCAAATATGACCACAACTGCCAAAAGAACTGATACTGCAATACATCCTGTAATAATTTTTTTCTTCTTTGTCATATCTTAACCTCCCGGAAAAATTTACATCGTTATTGCTAACATCATACTATATTCATATATAAAATCCTATTAAAAATATCTTAAGAATTCCTATCAATAAAACAAAACGTGTTGTTTATCCATTCAGTTCTCCTATAATATTTATTTGATTTCATAATAATTATATGATAATCTCATTTTAGAAAACAATGGAGGTTATCTGCCATGGAGTTTAAACAATTACAATCTTTCGTAGCCGTTGTGAAATATAAAAGTTTTTCAAAGGCGGCCGAAAAGCTTTATATCTCTCAGCCTACCATCAGCACCCATATCCGACAGCTCGAAGAAGAGTTAAATGTCCGATTAATTATTCGAACAACAAAAAGTATCGAGATCACGCCGAAAGGCCAGGAACTCTACGAATATGCAGCCCATATACTTGAACTTAAGGAACGTATGATCCAAAACTGTTCAACAGAAACACAAAAGATCATCCACCTTGGTGCTTCCACCATTCCCTCTGCTTACATTCTTCCCGAAGTTCTTCCCGAATTCGGAAAAAGATATCCGGACATCTACTTTGTCATTCACCAAAGTGACAGCCAGGGTATCGTGGACGGCCTCCTTGATGGCATTTACAACATCGGCCTTATCGGCATGAAACCAGACAGGGACGATCTGACCTGCATTCCATTTTGTCAGGATCATATGATCATTATCACTCCGGTAAACGAATATTTTCTTGAATTAAAGGAAAGAAAGGAACTGCCTCTGGATGAATTGCTCAAAGAACCGATCATTTTACGTGAAAAGGGGAGCGGCAGCAAAAAAAGTATCGATACATTTTTTGAAAAAATTGGTATAAATGAGGATCAGCTTCACATTGCCGCACGAATCAATGATCAGGAAGCTATCAAAAATCTGGTTGCCGGCGGTCTGGGAATCTCCATCGTTTCCGAAAGATCTGCCCTCAACTTTATAAAAGAAAAACGCCTCCTTGCATTCGATCTCCCCGATCACTTCAGTCACAGAAATCTTTATCTCGTCTATCGGTCAGATTTTATTATGCGTAATTATATTAAAGATTTCGCTAATTTTATCAAAAAGCATTACAGCACACATTCATAAAACAAAAATCCTGTTTTTCTTCATAATAAAAAGGGCTGCCCACTACGGCAGCCCAAAATCTAAAAATATTACTTCATATAACTTGCTATAATCTGCCAGATTTCAGGCCCGCTTTCCCAGCCAATACACCAGCTGGCAACTCCCGCCAGATCATATTCCTGAATCATCTGCATACGTGTATGGATCGAACTTTCGTCTTCCAGCCAGATCTGATAAAAACGTCCGTCCACCTCGGATGTATACTCTCCATAATTCTGTCCTGAAGCTTCGTCGTAAACCGGCGTTACTCCCTTGGCATCCAGATAACCTCTTGCTTCTGTCATACCCGCATTAAAGGATTCCACATAATTATTTGCATCGGTTGCCCATACCCTGGTAAACAGAGGAATCGCATTAATCACTTTTTCTTTTGGAATCATCGACAGCATATCATCAAGTCCCTGACGCACAAATCCCATAGACGCCACAGAACCTGCTACTTCAGAACCGGTATGATGTTCATCATAACCCATCATGATCACGTAATCCGCAAAAATGCCTTCTTCTTTATGATTGTAATGTCTCCAGTAAAGTGGAACATAGTTATCAATGGAGAATACAACGCCTTTATCTCTGCATAAATAGGATAATTCTCTTACAAACTGAATATAATTATCCGCACCAGACTCACTGATCATCTCAAAATCCAGATTAATACCGTCAAGATCATAGGCATCAATATATGCGGACAGCTGATCCAGAACATACTGACGTTTGGATCTGGATGACAAAATCTGATTCGTCATCTCGCCGTCAAAGTTTGCAAACTCATTGGAAAACATAGCCCAGACTTCCACCCCTGCTGCATGACAGGTCGCTGTATAATCCGGACTTCCAAGTGAAATCAGTTCACCATCCGTATTCGCAAACTGGAACCATCTCGGGCTGATCGTATTAATTCCCGGAGTTTCCTCAAGAATCTGTTCAATCTCCCCATTGGCAACGGTACTGTACACTCCATGCCATGCCATGTTGATCTTATAATCTCTGGAAATATGCTGAAATACCGGTTCTTCAAAAGCCGGCTCCTCAAGAGTCATTGTATATGGTGTTTTAATGTCATCATTCAAAACCCATCCCAGATAGCCATCTTCCGTAACAACCTGTGCCCATTCATCACCGGCACCATCATCCAGTACATAAAGTCGTTCTCCTTTTTCAAGATCTCTTAAAATCTCACTCTTGATGCCGCCTTTATAACGGATCACTGCACGTTTGGCTGTAACTTCTGTTACGTCTGTTTCTCCCCATACAGTACGAAGTACGACACGATTTGGATCTGTGAAAACCTCAATATCCATCTTCGTGTTTTCCCCGAGAAAATCAAGGGAAATATAAAGCATTCCGTCCCGGTTAATAACAACCGGAATATTGCTGGTGCTGACGGAATCTCCAACCGTATATGTTGTAGAATCCGGTATATATTCTGCCATTCCTTCCGGTGTGGCATATAAAATCGTATTCGTATCCTGTTCCCAATAAACGCGGGAATTAAATCGACCGTTTACTGTGTTTACATCCATATAGACATTGCCTGCACCGTCATCGATCGCCTTGACATCTGTCATCGAATTATTCAGCATGACTGCATACTCGCCACCGGAAATACCGTAGGCAGAATTATAATCCAGCACATTTTTTTCTGACTTGATCTCATCAACAATACCGCTGCATCCACCAAGCAAACAGAGAAGTGCTGCAGAAATCATGAGCATGCCCATAATTCTTTTTATCTTATTCATGTGCTTCAACCTGACCTTCCTTTTTCGTTACTAACATTTCAAGTGTCATCAATCTGCCGGCAGCAAAACATCCGAGCATTGCAAAAAAAGCGATAGCATAATACAAAATGTCTGCTTCCCGTCCTGTATCATATGTCACAAGAATCTGATCTGAAATGTGATAATGTTCCATGTATTCCGATGTTGTCATTCCTTCATTCTCTGCTGCTTTTTCCAAAACAGATACAGCCTCACATATCTGGGCTGTAAAATTCATATCTGTCAAATCCGGCATAGCCTGCGACAGTCCCCCATCATCCACTTCTGCCGGTATCTCCACGAACCATGACACATCTCCGATAGAGCCAATATAGTAGTATCCACAAATTTTATCTTTTGTATCCACTGTATAAAACCCTGTAAACTGTAAATCCATATGCTCCACCTGAATATACCGCATCGTATCTTCCACCTGCTCTGAAGCAGATTCATCTGATGCATCAACTTTCGGGATGACAAATGGATTTCTCCAAAAAAGTATTCCCCAGATCATCGCACCGCAGATCAATATGCCTGACACATAAAACATCCGTCCAAGCATCCGGTGTTTGACCGAAGGAAAACTTTTCGTCCTTTGTTTTTCCATAATGATAGACTCCTATGCAGATTATATGTACGATTATACTACATCGGAGCCTGTCACGCAAATGATAATGGAAAAATTACCCACTTTCAGGGAGATGCAGCCCCATTTTCAGTAATGATATCCCACATTTGACATATAATAAGACTAGCTAAGTATAATTACACCGATCATGATAAATCAAAAAGCACATAATGGGAAAAATAAAGATACTTTAGAAATGGATTAGGAAGTCAGGCACATTACCTTAGAAATCTTATATATTTTATTATAACCAAAAGCCATTTTTGTCGCAACAACAATGCTTCGACAAAATTTTCGGAAAATTTAATATTTTAATCTCTTTACAGTTTTAATTCCTGTGGGTATACTGTATGTACACTCAATCCTGCATTGAAAGGAGTGATTTCTATGAAGATTGAGAGATTGAATGAGAATCAGATTCGCTGTACATTAAATAAAGAAGACTTGATAACTCGTGAGATTAAGTTAAGTGAACTTGCTTACGGTTCCGATAAAGCCAAACGGCTCTTTCGTGATATGATGACCCAGGCCTCCAATGAAGTGGGATTTGAAGCCAACGATATACCTTTGGTGATCGAAGCCATCCCCGTATCCAGTGAATGTATTGTTCTAATCGTAACAAAGGTGGAAGATCCGGAAGAACTGGATACCCGTTTTTCAAAATTTTCACCAACAAATATTTCTCTGGATGAAGATGATGACTCCGATGTCGCTTCGAACCGCCAGAATGCTTATCACAGTGCAGCCGATATCCTGGATCTGTTTAAAAAGATCAGTGAGGAGATCATTGGTAAAGATGCGGCCACCGCTGAAACTGAAGAACCTGTGGCATCTGAAAACCAGAGCAGCACAGAAACCGTTCCTGCCCCTGTGGACATGACCAAGATCTTCCTTTTTCATCGTTTGGAAGATGTCTGTCGCTATGCAGGTATTATCCACAATCGATACAACAGTCCAAACACTTTATATAAAGACGAAAAAGCCGGAAACTATTACCTGACTCTGCAGAAAGGCAAGGCCTCTCCGGAACTTTATAATAAGGTTTGCAACATTGCTACCGAGTATGGTGAATATGTTCCCGCATCAGTTTCATCTATTGCCTATTACAACGAACATTTTACAGTGATGATTAAAAGCAAAGCCATTCAAAAGCTTGCGAATCTGTAATTCAAATTTTAAATGTATGAAAAAACAGCGAGAAGAATTTCTTCCCGCTGTTTTTTACGTCTATGAAATATTATTTTGTTTTTGCAAGAAAATTATTAATTTCATTAACTAATGCTTCCGGATCAATTCCATGAACCATTGCTGCTTCTGCAATTGTTTCGCCCTGGGAAGATGGACATCCCAAGCAATGCATACCAATGCTTAATAAAATAGGAGCTACACCTGCATCAATTCTTAATAAATCGCCAATCATAGTATCTTTTGTTACTACTGCCATTTTTAAAGTCCTCCTTCTGAATTTATTTAGAGTTTATTATAATATATCACAGCCCCCTTTGCAAGTCCATGCAGAGGCAAAAAAATTTATTTAAAAAATTATCTCCAGTATTTCATGATTTTATACTTGTCTAACCACAAGTTTTGTATTACAATAAGAACGTACAATTTAGGTACTTTATGTACCATTCATACTTATAAGGAGGTAACTATCATGGCATATGTAATTTCATCTGATTGTATTTCTTGTGGTGCTTGTGCTGGCGAATGCCCAACAGGTGCTATCGTTGAAGGTGATGGACAGTTCGTTATCAAAGCTGATGAATGTATCGATTGCGGTACATGTGCAAACACATGTCCAACAGGCGCTATCAAAGAAGGCGAATAATTTAAATAAAAGTAAGGTGCTTAGGAGCGATCCCAAGCACCTCTTTTTCTTTATAACGCAAATGATTTCGCATACTTTATTTCCTGAATAATCCAAAATGTCTCTTATTCATCTTTGTCGGTGTATATGGCGGTAGTTTTGCAGCCGCTGCTTCCTGATATCCACGCTGCCTTCCTCGGATCGTTTCATCCAATTTACGAAATCTTGCTTCTTCCCGTTCCTCTCTCTGCTGTTCCATCTCACTGATTTCATTCAACAGACGTTCTGTAACCAGATTAGCTACCGATTCTTCTAATCGCAAATTATTTGCCTGAAGTGCCTGCGACACAATGGCATCCATTATGTATTTAAAATGACGCATTTTCTCCTCGGAGCTGACGGCTGGTTTTACCTCAGCAGATGTGCTTTCTGCCGTCATCAATGCCCCTGAATCTTCTTTTTGTTTTTCTTCCGTTTCTCCGGTATTTTCCCCATCTTCCTCATAATTTTGCCGTATATTTTCCAGAGAGATGATATTTGTTTTCTCTTTTTCAAACATAATATCCATAACATCTTTGATTGACTTTAACTGGAATCCTCTTTCTTTCAATGCACGTATCTGACAAAAAATATCGATTTCCCTCTGTGTATAATAACGATGGCCCATTTCATTCCTTGGTATTTCCAATGAAAGCTCGTCCTCCCAGTAACGCAGTACATGAGATTCAACCTTCACCATCTTTGCTGCATCCGATATTGTATATCGCATTTCTTCCATAGAATACCTCCAATTACCTTCTCGTTATCTGACAATCAAATTATAGCAAAAGCCCGAAATATTTCAATTTTACTGCCTAACAACTTATCGACAACCGGTTTTCAAAAAATAGAAAAGCCGGTCACTTTATGTGTGACCGACTCTCTATTCATCGAAATATGCGTTATTTTATTGTTTCGATTTGTTCGCAAACTTGGTGTAATTCGGCAGCCATACAAGCTCTACCGTCCCGATCGGGCCATTACGCTGTTTTGCAATGATAATTTCAGAAATATTTTTCTTATCTGTATCCTTGTTATAATAATCATCACGATAAATGAACATAACCACATCCGCATCCTGTTCGATGGCTCCCGATTCACGAAGGTCTGACAAAATCGGACGATGATCCGGACGGGTCTCGCAGGCACGTGACAACTGGGACAAGGCAATGACCGGTGCGTTGATCTCTCTGGCTAAAGCTTTTAAAGAACGGGAAATATCCGAAATCTCCTGCTGTCTGGATTCACTTCGCTTTGTACCGCCACTCATCAGCTGCAGGTAGTCAATAATAACAAGTCCAAGGTCATTTTCCAGTTTATATTTACGACACTTGGAACGCAGTTCGGAAATAGAAATCCCCGGCGTATCATCGATGATCAATGGTGCCTTACTGATCTCACCGGCACTTTCAATTAATTTCTCCCAGTCGTTGCCACTTAAGTTACCTGTACGGATCAATTGGGAATCCACCTTGGACTCCATGGAGAGAACACGATTGACCAGCTGATCCTTCGACATTTCCAAACTGAAGATGGCTGTTGTTATGTGATTTTTTACCGCAATGTGCTGGGCCAGATTCAAAACAAAGGCTGTTTTACCCATAGACGGACGTGCTGCGATCAAAATCAGATCCGAAGGCTGAAAGCCTGATGTTTTATAATCCAAATCATAAAATCCGGTGGATAAGCCAGTGACAGTTCCCTTATGCTTCGCTGCCGCTTCAATCTTATCAATAACACTTAAAACCACATCCTGGATTGGTACATAATCATCCGCACCTTTTTTTTGAAGGAGATCAAATATCTTCTTCTCTGTCGTTTCAAGTATCTGGTCTACCGGCTCCTTACCGAGATAGCAGGTGTTCGCAATCTCTTCATTGGTCTTGATCATACGCCGGAGCAAGGCCTTCTCCGCAACTGTTTCCGCATAATGTTTGACATTCGCCGATGTCGGCACATCATTGACAATACCGCTGATAAACTCAACACTTGTCAATTCCGGCGGAACATCTTTGCTTTTCATACGCTCCTGAAGCGTGACCAGATCCACCGGCTTATCCTCACGATACAATTCGGTCATCACATCAAATAGAATGCCATACTGTCTCTGATAAAAATCATCGCCACTGACAATCTCAGATGCCGTTACAATCGCATCCTGATCCATCAGCATGGAGCCTACCACTGCACGTTCAGCTTCATCACTATGGGGTAATACCCGTTTAATTAAAGCCTCCTCCATTGCCATATCAGGCCTCCTCGACCTTCACTGTAAGTTCTGCTGTTACTTTTGGATGTACTTTATATGGAATAATAACCATTCCCACCATACGGATCGGTTCCTGAAGATTTAATTTCTTCTTATCAATATCAATATTCAACTGGGCTTTGGCTGCTGCTGCAATTTCTTTTGTTGAAACAGAACCAAAAACTTTGCCACCTTCGCCTGTTTTAATCTTTACTGTAACAACTTTATCTTTTAACTCTGCTGCAAATACCTTTGCCGCTTCAAGCTGTTCTTTTGCAATCTTTTCTTCATTCTGTTTCTGAAGTTTCAGATCGTTCATGTTTTTGGCTGTCGCCTCAATACCTAATTTTTTCTTTAAAATGAAGTTTCTTGCATAACCCTCATTCACTTCAACCAGTTCACCTTTTTTTCCAAGACTTTTTACATCTTCTAATAAAATTACTTTCATCTATTATATCGCTCCTTCTTTTTGCATCGTTTGAATTGTCTGTTTAACTAAAGCTATCGCCTGACTCTCGCTCATATTCTGAAGCTGCACACCAGCAATCGTACTATGTCCGCCGCCGCCAATTCGTTCCATGACAAGCTGAACATTAATTCCGTCATTTCCCTCCACCGAACGGGCACTTACATAGATCGTATCCTTTATTCGAGTAAAGACATAGGATGCCTTAATACCAGTAATATTTAAAAGCTCGTTTGCCACCTGAGCACCAACGATTGTTGGACTTTCCAGTCCTTCCGCCGGACAAACCGCATAGGCCATACCATTTTCCATATGAGCATCACGTACGGCTTCCGCACGTGCTTTATATATCTCAATGCTGTCCCTGAATGCAAGATGGACGCGATTGATATCCGCTCCGCTCTTCTTAAGGAAAGCCGCCGCTTCAAATGTCCGCACACCTGTTTTGCTGGAAAAATTGTTCGTATCGATCATAAGCCCCGCAAACATGGCATCCGCTTCTATCGGTCTCAGCTTCAGACCATCGTTAATATATTGAAGAACTTCGGCCACCATCTCGCATGCTGAGGATGCATAGGGTTCAATATAGGACAATACTGGATTCTCAACAGATTCGCTGCTCTGCCTGTGATGATCCAGAATAACAACGGTTTTTGTACGGTCCAGCAGCTCCGGTCCTTCCGTATAGGACGGACGGTTCACATCCACAATGATCAGTGCTGTTTCCATATTCATAATCGCCGCCGCTTCACTGCTCTTCAAAAACATATCCGGCTCATAATCCGGGTTATTTTTGAAGGAATTGATGATCGGACGCACCGATGTTGTAATCTCATTGATAACAATATGGGCCGGTTTGTTCAACGACTTGGCTGCACGGTAAATACCAATAGCAGAACCAAATGAATCCACATCGCCAATTTTATGTCCCATGATCACAACCCGCTCCTTGCCCAGAATAATCTGTTTCAAAGCATGGGCTTTGACACGAGCTCTGACACGGGTTCCCTTTTCGACCTGTTTTGTTTTACCGCCATAATAAGAAATCTTATCACCGGCCTTCACCACAGCCTGATCTCCGCCGCGGCCCAATGCAAGGTCAATGGCATTCTGAGCCCAAAGATAAGACTGGCTATAGGAAATCGCATTCATACCCACACCTATGCACAGGGTAACCGACATCTCGTTGCCAATGTTAATCTCCCGGACTTCATCCAAGAGTGAGAAGCGGCTGGATTGAATGGCAGACATATGTTTATGATTCACAACAAAAACATATCTGTCCTTTTCGACTTTTGAAACAATCGCATCATAGGACTGCATATACTTTGTAATCTTCCGATCGATCAATGCAGACAGCAGCGAACGGCGAACCTCTTCCGTACTGCTCATCGCCTCTTCGTAATTATCAATAAAGATAATACCTGCCACCAGTTTCTGTTCCTGATTTTCCCGGATATAACGTCGTATATCCGTCTCATCAAACATAAACATGGCAATCAGAACATTTTCCGGATGCTCAAAGCTAACCATATCATTATGCTGGGAAAATTCTGCCACATTCATCCGGCAGAACTCTGTTCGGAAAATACGCTCTTCATGTACAATTTCGATATAACATTTGTCTTCCATTGTCCGAATTTTTTTTATATCAAGACTTGGAAAAACATTCTGAATATTCTTATGAACCGCCACGTCGCCAAGCAGTCTGGACAGGGCATCATTCTCCCACATAATCTTTCCTTCACTGTCAAGCACACCATACGGCACTTCCAACTCATGAAGAAGTTTTTTCTGTACCTGGCCAAACTGAAGTCCAAAATCGATCAATTCTTCCATAATGGCCGGTTTCGAATAAAAAGATACGATGACAGAAAAAATCAGATGGAACAAAAAGAATATTCCCACCAATAATCCGGCTCTATGGTCAATGATGATCACACCTATTGCCATAAGGCCTACAATAATATTTAATATGATCGGCCATCGAAGATACCATTTCAAACGGCCTCTGACTTCCATATTATTTCCCATTAGATTACCCCTTTTTCTGTAAATCCCAATATGGATAAACCCACTTTGCCCTATATTATAGCATTTTACAAAGTTCTGGTAAATACTTTTCTCCCATTTGCCATCCTTATATGATATAATATGAACACTGAATAAATAAACAAGGAAGGTGATCATATGAGTCAGGTTTATATTTTTTTAGCTCAGGGATTTGAAGAAATTGAATGTTTAACCGTTGTTGATCTGATGCGGCGTGTCAATATTCCAATTACGATGGTTTCCATCAGTGAAACTCTGGAGGTATCCGGTGCCCATCAAATGACCGTTACTGCCGATGCACTTTTTTCAGATTTGAATTTTGATGATGCAAACATGCTTGTTCTTCCCGGAGGTGCTCCAGGAACCTGCAACCTGAATGACTGCAAACCTTTAAAGAATCTTCTCACAGATTTCTATAATAAAGGCAAATATATCGGTGCCATTTGTGCCGCACCTATGATTCTCGGCCACCTTGGTTTTTTGGAAGGCCGAAAAGCAACCTGCTATCCAGGCTTTGAAAAAGACTTGATCGGTGCCGACTATGTCTGTGAACCTGTTGTTCTGGATGGTTCTGTCATTACAAGTCGTGGTCTTGGTACAGCCATCGAATTTGCAGGCCAGCTGATTGAACTTCTTACAGATAAAGCAACTGCAGATGGGGTAAAAGCCCAGGTCATCTATAATCTTTAATATTTTGAAATACTTACTTTACAAGGAGGATAAATTATGTCTGACAGAATTGCCAAAGCACTTGCCAATCATGATAAAAATTTTAACTGCTGCCAATCCGTTGCCTGTGCCTACTGCGACCTCGTCGGTGTTGACGAAGAAACCATGTTCAAAGCCGCAGAAGCCTTCGGGCTTGGTATGGGCGGTATGGAAGGCACTTGCGGAGCCATCGCCGGGGCTGTCCTGCTTGCCGGATTCAAAAACAGCAGTGCCAATCTGGAGCATCCTGACTCCAAAGGCCAAACCTACAAATTATCCGCAGCCATTGTCAAAGAATTTCTTGAAAAAAACGGTGCCACAGCCTGCCGCGACCTCAAGGGAAAAGACACCGGCGTGATTCTTCGCACCTGCCCTGGATGCATTGAAGATGCCGCTGCCATTGCTGAAAAAATTTTGGAGCTTAAATAAATTTCCACAAACAACAGGGAGGCATAGGTTCATACAAATCCTATGCCTCCCTGTTGTTCTAAGCTGTTCATTTTTTGACAGCTCTGCTAATATTTCTATTTACAATCTTATATGTCATCTGAATACGATATTCAGTTTTTTTCTTTTGTATATTCAAAAAATGGAAATTTATTTTTCCGCCAACATTTTCTTCAACTGTGCAATTTCCTGTGCCTGCTCCTCAAGTTTTCTCGATTGTTCTTCCGATTCCTTCCTGCGGGCTTCAAGCTCTCTTGACTGCTCTTCCGATTCCTTCCTGCGGGCTTCAAGCTCTCTTGACTGCTCTTCCGATTCCTTCCTGCGGGCTTCAAGCTCTCTTGACTGCTCTTCGAATTCTTTCCTGCGGGCTTCAAGCTCTCTCGACTGCTCTTCCGATTCCTTCCTGCGGGCTTCAAGCTCTCTCGACTGCTCTTCTGATTCTTTTACAAGTTTTCTTAATTCCTCTGCCTTACGATTCTGCTCCCCATAAAGCTGATCAATTTCCGCCTGCATTTCATCAATCATGAGTTTTACCGTATTTCGATCCATCTCCATCAATTCTTTCGAAAACATACCCATCACTTTCTCCATATTCCGACACAGCTCATAAATATCTTCGTACAAAGGTTCAAAATCCGGATATTCATCAATCAATTTCAAAATCCATTCCGGTTCATCTCTGCACAAAAATGTCAGCCATGCCTCAAGCCTGTTATGTATAGTTCCATCTCCATTATCCTGTTTTTCTTTGAAAACATCAAGTGCTAAATAAACAAATTTTTGTGGATGTTTTAATATCACCCCCGTATCGGATTTTTGTCCAGAATAATGACGATAAACATCCCTAAACTGGCGAAACGGCAACGGGCTTTCTTCAAATAATACAATGACAAATACTGGCTGAATATCCCTGTAACTGAATTGCTTTCCCAACCGTCTTTTTTCATCGCGTATTCTTTTATACTGTCGAAGAAGCAAATCCGCCGAATAACAGGCACTTCGCGTTTCTGGAAAATAATACCCGATCTTTTGCACTTCAATATTCGCTAAACTTCCATCCTCCAGCTCTACAAGAATATCCATAATTAAAAGTGAACTCTCATCTGCGATACGTGTTGAATCGCTTGGAAGTACACTTCGAATCTGTACAGATTGTGCCAAAAGCAACGACAAAAAATCATTCAGCCTGTCTGGTGTATATTCCGGATTCATAATCTCTTTAAAAAAAGAATCATACAGCATCTTCACACCTTTCGCTCCTGTACAAATCTCCAGAAACTCTTCTCTTTCCTCCGGTTTCCATGCGTCATATAACGATTTGACCATTGGCATGTCATAAATGTTCGCCAAGACTTCCTCTTTTGTCCGAATCATAGAAAAATGTTCTCTCAGTGTTTTACCCATTCTTTTCCTCCTGCTTTTCTAAAAAATACTTTGAAAATTCGCTTCGAATGAAGCCGTGAAAATAAGATATGTTTACATCCATAGAAAGTTTTGCCAGAGTGGCATTTATAATTATATAGAAATGAATAAAACCTTTCAATTATCATATATCGCAGAATTCGACACATTTTATCAAAAAAAGGAATGTCCGTTAATAGACATTCCCTTTCGCCATAATAATATTAGAGATTTTCGTCGCACATCCGATAACCTACGCCAAGTTCATTTACAATGTACATATTATCCCCCGGTTTCGACCCAAGCTTTTTACGGATATTTGCCATATTCACCTGAAGCTTTTTCACAGAACCATCATCTGCTGATCCCCAAATAGCACGTATAATTGCCGAATAGGTCATCACCTTACCCACATGTGCAGAAAGTAAAGCCAGTATATTATATTCTGTCTGAGTTAGTCGGATAACTTCATTTTTAATCGTTACCTGACGACGATCATAATCAATTACCATATCATGCAAAATAAAACGACCGCCAGAAGCAACAGCTACGGATGCATAACGATTGCTCCGTAAAGCCACTCTCACTCTTGCAGACAATTCTGCTGTTCCAAAAGGTTTCGTCATATAGTCATTGGCACCTAAATCCAATGCGGATACCTTATCCGCCTCATCTGTACGTGCCGATAAAACAATAATCGGTGTCATACTTGATCTGCGCACCGTTTTAATAAATTCCAGGCCATCTCTGTCAGGAAGACCCAAATCCAGAACAACCACATCCGGCAGATGGGATGTAAATACGAGCAACCCCTGCTGACATGTTGCCGCCGTAAGAACCTGATATCCATTCGCTTCCAGATTGGTTGCCATAAAACTCCGGATATTACTTTCATCTTCAACGATTAAAATCTTATATTTATTATTGCTCATTTTCTCCCCCCATCTTTAATCTGAAATAAAATGCTGAACCGCCATCGCTACAGTTTTCTGCCCATATTTCACCATCATGGGCTTTAATAATAGCTGAACATACCGAAAGTCCGATACCCATATTATTGCGATTACTGTCTGTAATTTCACGATCACTTTCCACATAACCGTTGAACAGTTGTTTCAATTTATCCGGTGCAATACCGCATCCATTATCAGCGATCATAAACAACACTGTATCGCCTTCTGTTGTCACTCTAAGTTTCAGTTCGGTCATTCCTTTCGCATGATATACAGCATTTTCGAGAATATTCATCATCACTTGCTTAATCAGCATTGCATCCATCGGTATACTTACAAATTCATCCGGCAGCTCTACTTGCAGTTTCTGCTCTGGGTAATGTGATTTAAACTTGACAATAACCGTATCAATTAACTCTTCCAAAACCGTATCCGTCTTTGTCACTTGGACTTTATCACTGTCAATTCTCGTAACGGACAAAAGGTTCTCTACCATACGTATCAGCCATTCCGAATCTTCGCGTATTTCTCCCAATAGCTTTATCTGCTGTTCCTTTTTTAATGAATCGTAATTTTCAATAATTGTGGAGCAGGAGCCAATAATTGTCGTCAGTGGAGTTCGTAAATCATGCGAAACTGCCCGAAGCAAATTGGACCGCATTCGTTCTTTATCTGTTTCAGCCTTCGTTTGTGCCTTTATCTTTTCCTGATATTTAATCTGTGTTGTTAAAATTCCCGTCATAACAGAAACAATCAACATAACAAAAGCAGAAAATACACATTGAGGAGAAATCAGATCAATGGCATAAAAAGGATATGTAAACGCATAATTTACCAACAACACACTGATTAACGAAGACATAACCCCCCAAAAATAACCCTGTGTCTTCCAGGATATAAGAAATACCCCTAAAACAGAAATCATAGGGATCAGCACCTGAGTCTGATAAAAATCCTGTATCCAATGGTTCAAATAATAAATCCCGACCAATATAGCGATTGAAAAGAAAAAATCTTTCAATTGCTGATTGTATTTACCCATGCTTAATCCCTTCCTATCCTTAAGTTATTATTATACCACTTGTCCACTAAAGATTTGGTAAAAATTTTAACCCGTACAGAAAAGAGAGCTGTCGCCAACGCGACAGCTCTCCCTATGTATGAATCAAATTCAAATTATGCGATTGGATTAAATCCTGTAAGAATCAGACCACCAAGGATCAACACTGTAAGTGCTGCATAGATCAAACATGGAACAACGTCAGATCGCATCAAACGGCCTTCGGAACCTACTGTACCACAAGTTGCACAAGCAGATACGATATTGTTTACGCATACCATATTACCCATAGCACCACCCATTACCTGCATTGCAAGGATGAGCATTGTAGGAAGACCAAGTCTTACTGCTGCTGCATACTGTAATGTAGAGAACAGTGTACAGGATACAGTAGCGGAACCGGAGATAAATGCTCCGATAACGCCGATGATTGGTGCGACAACGATATAAGCAGAACCGAAGAGGTCTGCAAGACCATTCGCCATAACGATCAGCATACTGTCCATACCGGAGTTGTTGTAAGCGGAACCGGACATCTTGAAGAGCTGTACCATTGCAATACCAAATAATAATGCGATAGCTGCACCGCCAACCATGGAAAATGTTGTCTTCCATGCTTTCTTAACCTGTTCACCTTTCATCTTATGTAACGGAATGATTAAGAATGCAACAAGGATAAATGGAAGTACACCTGGGTTCCATGCCCATTTCCATGCCCAGTTAACTTCAACACCGAAGATATGGCTGATGGAGATTGCCCATGGAGCTGTTGTAACGTTAAGGATTCCTTTGATACCAATCTGAGGAATACGTGTAACAACGAGGATAACAGCGATGATACCATATGGTACCCAAGCTAATACTGGAGACATACCAACG
>JAXJRF010000145.1:0-5868 GCA_036310765.1 Frisingicoccus sp. | reverse complement strand
GACTTGGTATCATGCTTAATGAAGGTATCGGCAATACGATACGTGTGTCTCTGACCGGGGATCCGGTGGAGGAGATCAAATCGGCAAAACTGATTTTAAGAACGCTGGGACTCCGCAAAGGCGGCATTGAAGTTGTCTCCTGTCCAACCTGCGGAAGAACCCAGATCGATCTGATCGGATTGGCCAATCAGGTGGAAAATATGGTCCAGGGCTACGATCTTAATCTGAAAGTAGCTGTTATGGGCTGTGTTGTGAATGGACCAGGGGAAGCGAAAGAAGCCGACCTTGGTATAGCGGGAGGCAAAGGCGAAGGACTGCTGATCCGCAAAGGTGAAATTATTAAAAAGGTGCCGGAGAGAGAACTTCTCGGTGCATTAAAAGATGCGTTAGATCATTGGGGTGAGTAATCCATGGCGGCTTCATTTTTTGAAGTATTTCCTGTGTTAAAACTGAATAAGGGATTGTCTGACCTTTTGGATGAAGCTGTTGTGGAAAAGGTAACTGCCAGCAGGGTAAAGAATCGTATTTGTGTCTATATGTGCAGTCCTCGCCTGATCTCCTATGAGGATATCCGTAAGCTTGAGGAGCAGATTGAAAAACAGCTCTTTGACAAGACAGAGGTTCATGTGGATATTGTGGATCGATATGAATTATCGGGGCAGTATACGCCGGAACGTCTGATGACCATTTATTTTGACAGTTTTGAAGCAGAGCTGAAGGCGTCCAGTGATTTGGAGGCGAACATTTTCCATAAGGCAAAAAAAGAGTTTACAGATCCAAACCGTATGGTTTTAAAGGTTGAGGATAATTTTATCACCTCCACGAAAACAGAGGACATCCGGGATAAGCTGTTAAAGATTTTTCAGGATCGATTTGGTTTTTTTGTAGATATAGCCATCGAATATGAAGAGCAGCATAAGAGCCGTCAGGCTGAGTTTGCTGAAGAAACTTTCCAGAGGGAAGTTGAGGCCATTGTTCAGACTTATGATGAGGTGAAGGCGGCCAACAAAGAAAAAGAAGCGAAAATCGCGGAACAGCAGAAGCCTGCAAAAGATTTCAAAAAAGAGAATACATATGTCCGGAAGAAACTTGTGGATCCGGATATTTTCTATGGACGTGCTTTTGAAGGGGATGCCATGCCGATTTCTGAGATTACGGATGAAATCGGAGAAGTTGTTGTCCGCGGTAAGATCATTCAGGTGGAAACAAAGGAAATCCGAAATGAAAAGACCATTATTATGTTTGCTGTGACGGATTTTACAGACACGATCATGGTGAAAGTCTTTACAAAGAATGAGTTTCTTCCAGATCTGCTCTCAAATTTGAAAAAGGATAAATTTGTCCGCCTGAAAGCTATGGCGGTTATGGATAAGTTTGACCATGGTATCGCCCTGAATTCGGTTGTAGGTATAAAAAATATTCCGGATTTCACTGAAAAACGAATGGATCACAGTCCTATCAAAAGGGTAGAGCTTCATGCCCATACGACCATGAGTGATATGGATAGTGTGGCAGACTGTAAAAAGATGCTGAAAACAGCCATGTCCTGGGGGCATACAGCGATGGCGATTACGGATCATGGCGTTGTCCAGGCCTTTACGGATGCGAATCATTGTGTTGAAGGAACAGATTTTAAGCCGATTTATGGGGTTGAGGGCTATCTTGTGGACGACCTGAAACCGATCGTTTTTGATTCGAAAAATCAGAGCCTGGACAGTCGGTTTGTTGTCTTTGATATTGAGACGACAGGGTTCAGTGCGGTCAATGACCGTATCATCGAAATTGGTGCGGTAAAGGTCGAAGAAGGTCAGATTGTGGATCGGTATAGTACCTTTGTCAATCCGGAACGGCCGATTCCTTTTGAAATCGAAAAACTGACAGGTATTCATGACGGCATGGTTGAGGATGCCAAAGTGATCGAAGATATCCTGCCGGAATTTTTGGAATTTTCCAAAGGCTGTATTATGGTGGCCCATAATGCGGAATTTGATATGAGCTTTATTCGTGAGAATTGCAAACGCCAGGGGTATGAACAGGCGTTTACCGTTGTTGACACACTGGCTATGGCACGCAGTCTGCTCCCGGATTTAAAAAATTATAAATTGGATACGGTGGTGGAAGCGGTTGGAGGCAACCTGGAAAATCACCATCGTGCGGTGGAGGATGCCGAATCCACTGCCGATATTTTTGTGAAATTTGTGGCTCGGTTAAAGGCTATGGGCGTGACTGATCTGGATACCCTGAACGAAATGAGTCAGATGTCCGCCAATGCGATTAAAAAATTAAAAACCTATCATATTATTATTCTGGCCCAAAATGATATCGGACGTATCAACTTGTACCGTCTCGTTTCCTGGTCCCATTTGGATTATTATCAGAGAAGACCGAGAATTCCAAAGAGCCTTCTGGCAAAATATAGGGAGGGTCTGATCATCGGTTCAGCCTGTGAAGCCGGGGAATTGTATCAGGCGGTGCTGAACGGCCGTTCTCAGGATGAAATCGCAAGAATTGTGAATTTCTATGATTATCTGGAGATCCAGCCGGTCGGTAATAACCTTTTTATGATCGACAGCGAGAAGATTCCGCAGATTCAGTCGGTGGAAGATATTCAGGAGATGAACCGGAAGATTGTCCGCCTGGGCGAGCAGTTTCATAAGCCAGTTTGTGCAACCTGTGATGTCCATTTCCTGAATCCGGAGGATGAAGTTTATCGACGGATCATTATGACAGGAAAAGGATTTTCCGATGCGGATAATCAGCCGCCGCTCTATTTCAGAACGACGGAGGAGATGCTGGAAGAGTTTATGTACCTTGGTGCGGAAAAGGCGGAAGAGGTTGTCATTACCAATACCAATTATATTGCGGATCAGATTGAAAGAATATCACCGGTACGTCCGGACAAATGTCCGCCGGTTATTCCGGATTCCGATAAGACGCTCCGAACAATCTGCTATGATAAGGCTCATGCTCTGTATGGTGAAAATCTTCCGGAGGTCGTGGTGGAACGTCTGGAACGTGAGCTGAATTCGATTATTGGCAATGGATTTGCCGTTATGTATATCATTGCTCAGAAACTTGTGTGGAAATCAGTGGCCGATGGCTATCTGGTAGGTTCCCGAGGTTCGGTAGGTTCTTCATTTGCAGCTTTTACGGCAGGTATTACAGAGGTAAATTCACTGCCGGCCCATTATCTTTGTCCGAATTGTAAATATGTCGATTTTGATTCCGACTATGTGAAGAGCTTTTCCGGACGTTCCGGCTGTGATATGGAAGACCGGCTCTGTCCGGTATGCGGTCAGCCCCTTTCAAAAGAGGGACATGATATTCCTTTCGAAACCTTCCTTGGATTCAAGGGGGATAAAGAGCCGGATATCGACTTAAACTTCTCCGGTGAATATCAGAGTAAGGCTCATGACTATACCGAAGTTATTTTTGGTAAGGGACAGACTTTCCGCGCGGGAACGATCGGTACACTGGCAGAAAAAACAGCCTTTGGCTATGCCAGAGGATATTTTGAAGATCATCAGATGGAAAAACGAACCTGTGAACTGACCCGCCTGGCCTCAGGCTGTGTGGGGGTTCGGCGAACGACGGGCCAGCATCCGGGTGGTATTATCGTTGTGCCTTTGGGTGAGGAGATTTATTCTTTTACGCCGGTTCAGCATCCGGCCAATGATCAGACGACCCGAACGGTGACGACCCATTTCGATTACCATTCGATTGACCATAACCTGCTGAAACTGGATATTCTCGGACATGATGATCCGACGATGATCCGTATGCTGCAAGATATTACCGGGGTTGATCCGACAACGATCCGTCTCGATGATCCGGAGGTGCTCTCCCTTTTCCATGGTCTGGAGGCTTTGCATATCAAACCGGAGGATATTGGGGGGACGGATCTGGGATCTTTGGGTATCCCGGAATTTGGAACGGATTTTGTTATGCAGATGTTGCGGGATACAAAACCGAAAGCCTTTTCGGATCTTGTACGAATTTCCGGTCTGTCCCATGGAACAGACGTGTGGCTGAACAACGCCCAGACATTGATCAAAGAAGGTAAGGCAGAAATTTCTACGGCTATCTGTACACGAGATGATATTATGATCTACCTTATTAATAAAGGGGTGGAATCGGAGCAGTCCTTTAAGATTATGGAGAGTGTTCGAAAAGGAAAAGGTCTGACACCGGAATGGGAAAAGGTGATGAAGGAACATGATGTGCCGGACTGGTATATATGGTCCTGCAAAAAAATCAAGTATATGTTCCCGAAGGCGCATGCGGTGGCCTATGTTATGATGGGTATTCGTATTGCCTGGTTTAAGATTCATTATCCACTGGCCTACTATGCGGCTTTCTTTACAATTCGTGCGACCGCTTTTGACTATGAACTGATGTGTCAGGGAAAGGAACATTTGGAGAAACATCTGAAATTGTACAAATCCAATCCAAACCCGACGGCAAAAGAAAAGGATACGATTCGTGATATGAAAATTGTCCAGGAGTTTTATGCCAGAGGTTTTGATTTTCTTCCAATTGACCTTTATCAATCGGAAGCTGTAAAATTCACAATCGTTGGGGATAAACTGCTGCCTCCGTTTTCGTCCATCGACGGCATGGGCGGTATTGCTGCGGAAGCATTGTATCTGGCAGCTAAGGGTGAGCCGTTTATGTCAAAGGATGATATTGCCCAGCGGGCAAAGGTCAGCAGAAGTACACTGGACGTGATGGGAGAGCTTGGCTTGCTTGGCGATCTGCCGGAAAGCAATCAGCTGTCCATCTTTGATTTGAAAATCGGATAGATATAGATAAAGAGGAGAAAATATGAAGTATTATTTCATTGTAAATCCAAAAGCACAATCCGGGCGCGGTGCGGTGGTATGGAAAAAAATCCGTCGCGTTATGAAGAAAAAGGAGCTTCCTTTTGAAGCACTTTTTACCCGGTACGCCGGGCATGCGACTGCTCTTGCAAGAGAAGCTGCCGAGAGGAATGAGGCGAATAAGGTGATCGTTGCCATGGGAGGAGACGGGACGATCAGCGAAGTTATGGGCGGTATATGGGATCATGAGGATGTGACATTTGCCTATATTCCGATCGGCTCCGGCAATGATTTTGCAAGAACCTTAGGTATTTCTTCAAATTGGAAAGAGGCACTGAAGGGGATTTTAAAAGCGGAACATCGAATCGGACTCCATCCGGGACGTCTGGAATTTGACGGTCAGGTCCGTTATTTTGGAGGGAGTATGGGCATCGGCTTTGATGCGGCTGTCTGCAGCAGTGTGGACAATCTTCGATTCAAAGCACTGTTCAACCGACTTCATTTGGGACGCTTTACATATCTTGGGGCTGCGATCAAACTTTTGATCACCAGTTCCTGCAACCGGATGAAGATCCGTCTGGATGGAAAAGAAGTCCGCAGTTTTGACAGCGTGCTGTTTATGTGTGGTTTAAAAGGAAAGTATGAAGGTGGCGGATTTAAGTTTGCACCGGATGCCAGAATGGACGATCCGTATATTCATTTATGTATGGCAGACAGTCTTTCGATTCCGGCACGCTTTGCCCTTCTTCCAAAAGCAATCGTAGGAAAACATGTGGGCGAAGCGGGCATTCATATGATGACATGTCAGAAGGTGGAGATCCTTTCTTCAAAGCCAAAGTATATCCATGTGGACGGAGAAGTGCTGGGAATGGCGAAAAAAGTGACGGTTCAGCTTGAAAAAACCGTCATACCGATGGTTTATTAGGGTTGTTTCACGAATGAAAACAAAATAATGCAAAAGACCTGAAAAAACCAGTAAATTTACAGTTATACATGCTTGTAAATTTGCTGGTCTTTTTCCTTTTGTAGAGGTATAATAGAATTATAG
>JAXJRF010000144.1:0-10745 GCA_036310765.1 Frisingicoccus sp. | reverse complement strand
TGCTAATACTGGAGACATACCCACGTCAACAAGGTCTTCTTCTTCGCCTGCTGTTGTTGCTTTCCAGTGTTCATCCCATTCGGAGTGATCTGGGAATTCGAATTTTGTCTTTGGAACAAGAATGCCCTTCTTAGCTGTAACAACACAGATAACCAATGCGATCAGAGCACCGATCAGAGATGGGAATTCTGGTCCTAAGAATGCTGCACAAATTAAATATGGTACGCAGAAAGCTACTGCTGACATTAAGATATAAGGAATAACTTCGATTGCGTATTTTGTAGATTTATCTTTGCCGTACATTTTAACCATTAATAATACTGTAACAAAGATAATAATAGGACAGATAATTGCACTTGGGATAGCTGCCCATTTTGTTAAACCTAATTTCCAAGCTTCTGTATCTGTGATACCAGCTGCTGCCAATTCAGAGCTAACCATGTTGAATGCTGTATTTGTTGGTGTACCAACAGCACCATAAGGAACTGGTGTGGAGTTCAGGATCAGGCCGCACATAGCTGCACAAAGTGGTGGGAATCCTAAACCGATAAGAAGTGGAGCTGCAAGAGCTGCAGGTGTACCGAAACCAGCTGCACCTTCGATGAAAGCACCAAACATGAATCCGATGATGATCATCTGGATACGTGGGTCATCAGATACGGTTGTGAACATTTTGTTGATTGCGCTCATACCACCGGACTGTTTCAATGTGTTCATGATCAGGATCGCACCAAAGATGATAACGATCGTGTCGATGGAGTTAAGGAAACCTGCGATTGTCTGAGCTGCGATTGTAATAAGATCCATCTTCCAGAATGCGAAACATACAATAGCTGTAAGTAACCATGCCAATGGAAGGGCGATCTTAGCTGGCCAGTTGAAACCAGCCATAACGATTACAGTAACGATGATTGGAATAAAAGCTATAATTGCATACATACTGTAAATTCTCCCCTCATATTATTTATTAATTTATTAAGGCAATTGTGGGACAAGCCCACAATTGCCTATGTGTATTAATTTAAAATTACAGAATTTCTGCAAATGTCTGAAGACGTGTTTTGATCTGTTCGAATGCTGTGGATTCCTGATCGATTTCGATCTGAAGGTTACGAACACCAGCTGCTTCGAATTCCTGAATAAGGATTGGGTAATCAAATTCTTCTGGGTCACAGAATTTCATCATACATACGATAACTGCATCAGCATCATATTTCTTAACTGCATCGATGAGCATCTGGCCTTTTGGTTTGTTAGCATCTGTAGCTAAGGAGCAACCATCAAATGCATTCCAAGCTTTTGCAAGAGCCATTAAAGGATCATCATCTTCTGGAACATCCTGACGGAAGTTTCTTGTTTCCTGAGCAAGGTCATCAGCAACGATTGCTAAACCGTTTTCAGCGAAGATGTCAAGTACATCGTAAGGTTCAACTGTGATACCTGTAACGATAACTTTTTTGCCTTTGTATTCTGGAGCTGGATTAGCTTTGATAGCTTCGATTAATTCTTTAACTAAAGCTGTATGTTTGGATTTTTCCATGAACCAACGAGCTTTAAGAACTGCATGACGATCAGATGGTTTGATCACTGCAGCGTATTCAGCAACTACATCAGAGAACTCACGGCAAACTGCGCGGTTTTCATTGTAGATAGCGATACTGTTTTTAAGAGCTTTGTTTGTAATACGAACTTCAAGAATATCTTCAAGTTTTTCTTTAACAATTTTGAACTCTTCGCGAGCGAATACGTTAGCTGCTTCATTAGCAACTTTACGGTTCTGTGGATGTGTAAATGTGATAACTGGAGCTTTTCCATGCCATTTCTGGCTCATACATTTTAATGTATCACATGGTACGGAGAAGATAACTGCTTCAAGATCATCATAAGCACCTTCAAGCTGTAATTCCATTACAGACTGCATGATGGAACATGCGAATGGTGGTAAATATGTACGAGCTTTGGAGATGGATTTTTTCTGAGCACCCCACATACCCATTGGAAGGTATCCAGCTGCATGTACAAGTTCTTCTGGACAGTATACAGGCATGATACCTACAGCACCTTTACCAGTTTCTTTTTTATAATCTTCCATTGCTTTTTTAGGATCATCAGCAATAGCTTTCAATTCAGCAATAATTTCATCAACTGTTCTCATTTTACATTCCCTCCTTAATTATTTGTTAGCTTCCATCATTTCTGCTAAGGCCTGAACACGTGTTTCATACTGTGCCTGAGAGAATACGTTAGGGTCAGTCTGGTCACCGTCAAAGCTTACGAATGGGATACCCATTTTAGCGTTAACATATTCAGCACCTTCATTATTAAGGAGACCCATTAATTTACAGCTACGGTTAAGGTGAAGAACCATACCATCAGATTTAGCTTTGCTAACAACTTTGTAGAATTCTTCATAACGGTTAGGACCGCATGTATTGATATATACGTTTGTATATGCTTCAGCCATGGATTCAAGATCACCTGGTGTGTATACAAGGCTCCAAAGTCCTGGGTATGCGGAACCTGTCATAACGGAACCAACATTTTTAAGGCCTTTGAATGTAGCACCAAGGTATGTCCAAACAGCGATACCTTCCCATGTAACACGGGATTTTTCGTTTTCAGCTGCACCGAAAGCGTACTGTCCAGCAGCATCTTTAGCTTCCAATTCATCAGCAAATTTATGGAATGTAATTTCAGCATAATCTCTTGCTCTTGCACAAACGATTAATGCCATGTAGTTGAATAAGTCGAAACCATTAAGTGGTGATGGTTTTCTGTGTGCATATGTAGCAACTTTATTCCACCAGTAAACAGATCTCTGAACCTGTTCCTGAACTTTAAGGAATTTGTCATAATCAAATGCACGACCTGTGATTTCTTCCAACTGTTTGATAGCAGCTCTGAACTGATCAGCAATGTATGCTTTGTTGTGACGAGGTACTGGCATTGTGTGGTTAAATGGAACGTCGATGATGATGCAAGGAATGTTCAATTCTTTTGCAAGGTTTTCGTACCATTTTAACAATGTGTTACAGATGTTGTTACATGTAATAACAAGGTCTGGAAGTGGAACATAAGCAGCTTTGGAATTAGCTAATCTTTCAGGTTTTTCGCCTGTAAGAGCTTCCTGTTTTAAGAGTTCCATGTAACCAAGGTTTGTACGTGCATAAGAGCAGATATCAATGTTATAACCTTTGCTATGAGCAACGTCTAATAAATCCTGGGATGCTTTTCTTGCACCAGCACCAGCTGCATGTGTTTCTGGATAAACCATAGCGATATCCATAGCCACACACATTTCTGGAGGAGCTACAGATGCGGACCAGCATACTAATTTACCAGCTTTTTTTGCTTCCCATGCTTCTTCATCGAGTTTTGCCTGAAAATATGCCAAACACTCTTTTGAGCTTGCTTCATTGATATTAATCTCCATAATTATACCTTCTTTCTTTATAATTAACCGCTTATTATTTAATCAGCTCTTCGTAAGCCAATAAAGCGGCACCAAGGGCTCCTGTAATCTGTGGATTTGGAGCTACGATAATGCTCTGACCCAATTCTTTTTCAATTGCGTCAACTGCACCAGGATTCTGGGCAACACCACCGCACATAACCACATCATTTACAATCGTTCCACAACGGCGCACCAGAGAACATGCTTTTGTTGCAACAGATTTATGAACACCTGCTACAATACTTTCTCTGGTCAATCCCTTTGATAACTGGGAAATAACTTCAGATTCCGCAAATACTGTACAAGTACTGCTTACGGATGCCCACTCTGCTGCTTTGAAGTGAGCTTCTCCCATCTTGTCGAGTGGGATCTCGAGTACACGTGACATAACATCCAGGAAACGTCCTGTTCCAGCCGCACATTTATCGTTCATGTAGAACTGTAAGATATTACCTTTATCGCTGAGTGCGATCGCCTTTGCATCCTGACCACCGATATCGATGATTGTTCTTGCTGTAGGAACTAAGTAGTAAATACCTTTTGCGTGACATGTGATCTCACTGATCTGTTTATCCGCATTCTCAACGGAAAAACGTCCATATCCTGTTGCCACTGTAAAATCAATATCTTCCGGCTTAAGGTCGATGTCTGCAAAAACTGCTTCCATAACACGTCCCGGACCAGAAGTTCCTGTACCAACCTGCACTACTGCAGAAGATACGAGTTCTGCACCATCTTTCAGAATAACTGCCTTACTGGATGAAGAGCCAATATCTATACCTAATGTATACACGTTGTGTCCTCCTATACCGTCAGCAATTATTCAGCATTGCCCCAACGGCTAGTGAATGTTGCATCATAGTTAATAGGTTTAACCTGTTCGATTAATTCAACAAGGATACCCTGTGTGTATTTTGGACGAATGAAGTTAACGATAATGTCTTCTGTTCCTTCAACAGCACCATTTTTCTCTAACATTTCATAACCCATAGCTTCGATTTCTTTAGTTGTAGCTGCGATATCATCTACTAAGAAAGCTACGTGAGCGATTCCGCCTTTACCTTTGTTGAACTCTGTTAAAACGCCAGACTGTGGAATGATAAATTCGATAGCATCTGCGCCTTCACCATGTTTTGTGAAGATCAGGTGAGAATCGTAAGCGTTTACATGTCCAAGATAGTCTTTCTGAAGACCAAATGTGTTCATGAAAGCTTCAGCTTTTTCAACTGTAGGTAATACGATACCCCAATGATGTGTTCTGATGATGTGTTTACCAATCCCTGTTTCTGCAAATAAATTTGCCATTTTAAAGACTCCCTTCCTTATATATAAATAAAATTTATAGGTTCTCTTTTGGAGCGGTCCGGGCCTAAGCCCGAGACCTATTTATGTAAGTTTGTTTATCACTGATTATTTGATTTCCATGCCCATAACTTCATCTTTGAAGATTCTTTCATCCATGAGCTTAACATTGCCGTTTTCATCACGGTCAACGATTGGAGCGAAATCCATCTGTCCAAGAACGTCTTTTTCAAGATCAACACCTGGTGCGATTTCGATTAAGTGAAGTCCATCAGCTTTAAGAGTAAATACAGCACGTTCTGTTACGTAAAGAACGTCTTTTCCATGTTTACCAGCAACAACACCGGAGAATGTGATTTCTGTTACTTTGTTGATGAATTTGTGCTGTTTACCTTCCTGAACGATTGTTAATTTACCATCGCCAGTTTCGATCTTAACACCGTTTGTAAATGTTCCGCAGAATACAGCTTTTTTGGAGTTGGAGGAAATGTTTGTAAATCCGCCGGATCCTGTAATTCTGGAACCAAGACGGCTAACGTTTACGTTACCGCTTGGGTCAACTTCTGCAAGACCAAGGTAGCAAAGGTCAAGTCCGCCGCCATCGTAGAAGTCGAACTGGTAAGCTTCATCAACGTATGCCTGAGCATTTACTGTACCACCGAAACGAAGTCCGCCGCCAGGAACGCCACCGATAGGACCACATTCTACTGTAAGAGTCATTTCATCAGCAACACCTTCTTCAGCTGCTACGGAAGATACCCATTCAGGAACACCTACACCAAGGTTAACAACTACGTTCTTTCTTAATTCCATAGCTGCACGACGTCCAATGATCTTCTTAGCATCAAGTTTCTTTGGTTCAAGACTGGATACTGGAACCTGAACGTTGCCTGCGTATGCTGGATCATATGTACATCCGCGGCTCTGAGCCTGTGCTGGATCATCTGCTGGACATTCAACAACAACGTCAACATAAATACCAGGAATTTTAACTAATTTAGCGTCAAGCTGACCAGCTTTAACAACTCTTTCAACCTGAACGATAACGATACCACCGTTGTTATGAACAGCCATAGCCTGTGCTGTAGCATCAAGTGGAGCCATTTCTTTTTCCATTGTAACGTTACCTAATTCGTCAGCGTATGTACCACGAATAAGTGCTACATCGATTGGAATACGTGGGTAGAAGAGCTGTTCTTCACCGTGAATTTCGATGATTTCAACGATATCTTCTTTTGTTTTTTCACTTAAACGTCCACCACCGTTACGTGGGTCAGCAAATGTACCAAGACCTACGCTTGTAAGTGTACCGATCTTGTGAGCAGCATTGTCACGAAGCATCTGAGCGATAGCACCCTGAGGAATGTTGTAACCTTCGATTTTATTATCGTAAAGCATCTGGCAGATCTTTGGAACGAAGTTGTAATGTCCACCAATAACTTTCTTAATCATACCTTCATGAGCATAGTGTTCTGCAAAGCTGCCATCCTTGTTACCTGTACCAGCTACATAAAATACTGTCAGATCCTGTGGATGTCCTGTTTCCAAAAATCTTTCTTCTGCTGCTGCATGTAATGCTTCTGCATAACCATTAGCAACGAAACCACTCATTGTAACTGTGTCGCCGTCTTTGATCAAATCAACGGCTTCTCTGGCTGTTAATACTTTAACCTTTCCCATAGTGACCTCCTTAAAACTTCTGTTGTATAATTTTCATAATTAATTTTGGGCTTGTATGAATTTATTGTATATTTTCCGCACTACTATTGCAATGAAATCAATCTGACCTTGTTTTATTCAAATTTCACGTGTTGAATTCAACTTGAATCAATTTCCACTTGACATTTCACTAACAAACCCCCATACTGTATTTATACAATAAATGCACAAATACTATCACGAATGAGGAGGATTGTACATAATGAGCACGTACGGAACTTTACTGAAAACTTTGATCAATTTCTCCGGCTCAAAATTATCGACAGTAGCCGAAGAAGTTGGCTACGATGTATCTTACATCAGTAAGTGGTGCAACAAAGCCAAGCTTCCTGCTGCGAAGATGGCACCGAATATCAATCGCACCCTTGCAGCACATTTTGCATCCGAGATTTTGAAACACGAAGATCTGTCTTCGTTCTCTAAAGTTTTCTCTGTGGATGTCAATATAGATAGTCTGGAATCCACCATCTATAACCTTCTTAAAGACAGCTACAACCAGTCTATCAATGATGCCTCCGTCGATCAGACGAACAAAGCTGTATATCAGACGCGGGTTTTATCCCTCGCCAACGATGTTCACGAATTTTTCAATCACGAATTGATTGAAACAATTCTATCCTATGATGAACCCCTGGAAGTACTCTGTACCCTGGATATTTGCCGCTATCTTTCGGATAATGTTGAAGATGCAACTTCCCATGTTGTTCCGAATCACGATATCAACGTCAAGATTGGGCTTAACACAGAGAGATTCTTTTCCGACACCAAAACTAATTTAACACAGTTTTATTATTTTTTAAATGCCCATGTTCATATTTCCTTTGACTTTTACGATGATTGCCTGATGAACTCATTAAACACGATCATCATCAAAGATCATATGGCCATATTATGTGCCCTGGATCAGTACAACCGCATCCAGACCGCTGTCGTTATTACAGACCCTGAAAAAGTAAACCAGATCTACATCCGAACTTTGCCGGCCTACCGGAATTCGAATTTGTTATTACACGCAACCGATTCCGATGAATTCTACCAGCATGGCTACCGAACCGATTTCTATGCCCGGGATAATTATCAGATCCTTTTGACTCGCGGTTTTGAATATCTTCTCCCTGTGGAATGCTGGGAATCGATTACCCGCACTGCCAGAGAAAGAGACCAGGATGAATTTATGGCCCAGCTCGTTGCCCAGCTCCAGATTACCTGGGAGGAAATCTTCGAAAAGAATACGCTGGACTTCTATGTCCTGAAATCTTCCCTTCTCAAGTACATGGAGGACGGCGAGATCATCTTCGCCGACATCGTTTACAATATGACACCGGAAGAACGCAAACTTCATATTGAAAAAGTATTAGACATAACAAAGATCAATCAAAAGATTAACTTTCATGTCATTGATGAAGAATTACTTCCAAATGTCCAGCATCTGTTAAACATCTCCGTATTCAACAACCGGAAGAAACTGTTCCTTAAAATTCCTGGACGTTACCACAGAAAGGTTGGTCCGCGTTTCTATTCCGTTCTTTCAGATCAGTTTATCCGGGAGACAAGCCAATATTTGGACGATATCAAGAATTCATCCTTCTGCCTCAACTTTGATGCCGAGGGAATTCAGAAATTCTACGACAAATACGGCTCTTTAATCTGCCGGATGATCGATTTAAGCCCTTTAAAACAGACGAATCTGTAAATCAAAAGCCCCAAATTACACATAGATGTAAGGCGGGGCTTCTTTAATATCCTTATGCCCTTTTTTAATAGTTTGCATGCTAACTATTATCCCAAATAAAATAACCCTTAAGGTATTTTCATTATAGCACGATTCCTTTTTTCTGTAAATATTTCTTACTGTTATATTATTGTAAAAAAATATATTCCTTTTTTGTCGTATTTCCACAACAAAAAAGGATATGCCTTTTCTTCACAGAATACGCATATCCTTTTCAATCTTCCAAGTTATTCAGTTTCAAAAATTTCCCGATTCAATTCGCCATTCTGGTGAGCCACAATCGTTGTACAAACCGCATCACCTGTAATATTAACTGCCGTTCTTGTCATATCCAAAATACGGTCAATACCCATGATGAGTGTAATTCCTTCCAGAGGAAGTCCTACAGAGTTAAATACCATAGACAATGTGATCAGACCAACGCCCGGCACACCGGCTGTACCGATGGATGCCAGAGCTGCTGTCGCAATAACAGTAATATATTCCGCAACACCAAGTTCAATACCAAATGCCTGAGCCGCAAATACAACCGCAACACCCTGCATGATCGCTGTACCATCCATGTTGATCGTTGCACCAAGCGGAATGGTGAAAGAAGATATTCTTCTGGAGACGCCCATTTTTTCAGCCAGCGTATCAATGGACAGTGGAATAGTTGCATTGGATGTTGCCGTCGAAAAAGCAAAGGCCATAACCGGGAAAAATTTCTTAATAAACTTCACCGGACTCAATCGAGTAAACAGGACGAGCATGATCATATACACGCCAAAGCACTGAATAGCCAATGCACCGAGAACACCGAGCATATATTTTAATAACGGAATAAATGCATCAAAACCAATTCCTGAGAATGTTTTTGCAATCAGGCAGAAGACACCGTATGGTGCCAAAGCCATAACCATCATTGTCATTTCCATCATAATATCATTAAACTGGGTGAAAAAATTAAGAACTGTAGATGTCTTTTCTCCCAATTTTGCAAGAATGATACCAATGATCAGTGCAAACAGGATAATCTGCAGCATATTGCCTTCCGCCAATCCCTGAATCGGATTCTTCGGAATGATATTCAGCAATGTATCAACAAAACTGACATCTGTAGACACTGCTGTATTCTCTGCTGCAACAACTGCTTCCATATTCAGACCCAACCCAGGATTGATCACATTGGCAAAAGCCAGTGCAACACCTACCGCAAGTGCTGTTGTAACAAAATAAAAACATATGGTTTTTACACCAACCTTACCAAGTGTCTGTGTGTCTCCAATGGCTGCACTTCCGCAAACCAATGAACAGAATACAAGCGGAACAACCAGCATCTGCATAAGTCGGAGGAAACCATTACCAACCACATAGAATACACCATTCACCAATATCGTATCTTTGATATATCCTGACGGAACGCAGTAATGCATAATAACGCCCACAATCGCACCTGCAATCAATGCGATGAAAATCTTTGTCGTTAAGCCAAGCTTTTTGCCTTTTTTATTTGTTTCTGTCATTCCTCATCCCCCGTAATTCTAAAAATTCTTTTAAGTCTTCTTCCCACTGAGGCATCTTATAAATACCTGTCATCTTCATCATAAGATTTTCAAGTACCGAATAAAGTGGTCGATGATAACCGCCTGTCATATCTTCTGCAAGCACCGGTTTGATCAGTGATACATCATTGCCTGTCAATTCCAGAACTTTTTTAGCAAATTCATAACGGCTGCATGAGCCTTCATCGGAAACATGGTACACACCGTATTCGTCACTTTCAATCAGACAAAGAATCGCTCTTGCCAACGCATCCATACTTGTCGGCGTACTGATCTGATCTTTCGCAACTTCAACAGTCTTTCCCTCTTTAACCTGCTGGAGTAAGTGTGTCACAAAATTGTCGCCGTCTCCGTAAGCCCAGGAGCTTCGAACAACCAGATGTTTTGGGTTCAATTCACGAACCATCATCTCTCCGGCCAGTTTTGATTTGCCATAAACAGTCTCTGGTGATGCGGTATCGAATTCAGTCAGTGCAACATTTCCATTGCCTGTAAAAACATCATCTGTGGAAATGTGGATGATTTTTGCATCCACCATACGTGCAGCTGCACTGATATTACGTGCACCTAAAGCATTGACTTTATATGCCTTAACCACATCATTCTCACATTCATCCAAGTCTGTAATACTTGCACAGTTGATAATGGCTCTTGGATGGTTTGTGATCACATATCTCGATACTTCTGTCATATCCGTTACATCCAGATCCTTATCGGTGGATAAAACATACAATAATTCATTACTCTGTTTGATCTGACGCAGGATTGCCTGCCCCAACTGACCTTTGGCCCCTGTAATCCATATACTTTGTCGTCCTTTCATCTTGTACCCTCTCTTTTTACTATTTCACTAAAAAGTGTGCTTGTATTCGTTATATGAAATAAAAATTCATCCCATAATAACATAAAGAACCTGATACGAAACGTATCAGGTTCTAAAATTGCGGGGGCAGGATTTGAACCTACGACCTTCGGGTTATGAGCCCGACGAGCT
>JAXJRF010000143.1:0-5114 GCA_036310765.1 Frisingicoccus sp. | reverse complement strand
TTAACTCCATTTGCACTCCAGAGACAAAAATAAATCCCCGGGAAAGCCCATAAATACATGCTTTTCCGGGGATTTGACTTCTATTCAAACTCAATCGTTGCCGGTGGCTTTCCGGTGCAATCATAAAGCACGCGGTTTACCCCTTTAACTTCATTTACGATTCGGTTCGTTACTTTTTCAAGAACTTCCCAAGGAATTTTTGCAGATTCCGCTGTCATGAAATCGCTTGTTGTTACAGCACGAAGAGCTACGGCATAATCGTAAGTTCTCTCGTCACCCATAACACCTACGGATCTCATATTTGTAAGTCCTGCAAAGTACTGGCCAAGATCTTTGTCAACACCAGCTTTTGCGATTTCTTCGCGGTAAATATAGTCAGCATCCTGAACGATGCGTACCTTTTCTGCTGTAACTTCACCAATAATACGGATTCCAAGACCTGGGCCCGGGAATGGCTGACGGCTGACAAGGTATTCAGGAATACCAAGCTCACGTCCCGCATTACGAACTTCATCTTTGAAAAGAAGTCTTAATGGTTCTACAATCTCTTTAAAATCTACATAATCTGGAAGTCCCCCTACATTATGGTGGGATTTGATCACTGCAGATTTGCCAAGACCGGATTCAATAACGTCCGGGTAAATCGTTCCCTGTACAAGGAAGTCTACAGCACCAATCTTTTTAGCCTCTTCTTCAAACACACGGATAAATTCTTCACCGATAATCTTTCGTTTCTGTTCCGGTTCTGTAACGCCTGCTAATTTGGCATAAAAACGATCCTGTGCATTGACACGAATAAAGTTCAGGTCATATGGACCTTCCGGACCAAATACCGCTTCAACTTCATCGCCTTCATTTTTACGAAGTAAACCATGATCTACAAAGACACAAGTCAGCTGTTTTCCAACAGCTTTGGAAAGCATAACTGCTGCAACGGAAGAATCCACACCGCCGGAAAGGGCACAAAGGACTTTGCCATCGCCAATTTTTTCGCGGAGCTGTTCAATCGTTGTTTCCACGAAAGAATCCATCTTCCAGTCGCCGGAACATCCGCAGACTTTGTAAACAAAGTTGGAAAGCATGGTCATACCCTGCTGGCTGTGCATAACTTCCGGATGGAACTGGGTTGCGTAAAGTTTTAATTCCGGACATTCCATAGCTGCCACTGGACATACTGGTGTGTGGGCAGTCACCTTAAAGTTTGCCGGTGCCTCAGAAATATAATCGGTATGGCTCATCCATACGATCGTTTTATCATCCACACCTTCAAAAAGTACGGATGTTGTATCAACGTCTACTTCTGTCTTTCCATATTCACTGACCGGTGCTGTTTCCACCTTGCCGCCCAATGTATATGCCATTAACTGAGAACCATAGCAGATACCTAAGATCGGCACACCCAGTTCAAAAATTTCTTTCTGATATCTTGGTGAATCTTCACCGTAAACACTGTTTGGTCCGCCGGTAAAAATAATTCCCTTTGGATTTAACGCCTTGATCTGTTCCAGAGTCATTGTATGTGGGTGAACTTCGCAATAAACGTGACACTCTCTGACACGTCTTGCAATTAACTGATTATACTGACCGCCAAAGTCAAGTACGATAATCATCTCGCGACTCATAGATTTCCCCTCCTGTATAAATACATAAATTTTGTTCATTTAAATTTTGATTGTAAAGAAAAACTGTCACACTCGCGTGTGACATATTTTTCATATAAAATTAGAGTATATTCCTATAATACACCTATTTTCAACACTTGACTAGCACTTTTTATCTCTTTCCAGATATTTTTTTACATATTTGCCTGTATAAGAGATTGGTGACTGGGCAACTTCCTCCGGTGTACCCTGTGCAATGACCGTTCCGCCCCTGTCACCGCCATCCGGACCAATATCGATAATATAATCTGCTGTCTTGATCACATCCAGATTGTGCTCGATCACAACGACTGTATTGCCGCCATCGGTCAACCGCTGGAGAATTTCAATCAACTTGTGGACATCTGCAAAATGAAGACCGGTTGTCGGTTCATCCAAAATATAAATCGTCCTTCCCGTACTTCTTCGGCTCAGCTCGGTGGCCAGTTTGACGCGCTGTGCCTCGCCTCCGGACAAGGTTGTGGAAGGCTGACCCAGCCGGACATAGGAAAGTCCCACATCATTGAGCGTCTCCAACTTTCTTCGTATCGATGGTACATTTTCAAAAAACTGGAGTGCCTCCTCAACTGTCATATTCAGCACATCATAAATACTTTTGCCCTTATATTTGACTTCCAATGTTTCTCGATTATAGCGTTTGCCCTGACATACTTCACATGGCACATAAACATCCGAAAGGAAATGCATTTCGATTTTAATAATACCGTCACCGGCACAGGCCTCGCACCGTCCGCCTTTCACATTGAAACTGAAACGGCCTTTTTTATAACCTCTTTCCTTCGCATCAACCGTCGATGCAAAAAGATCGCGGATCATATCAAACACACCGGTATAGGTTGCCGGATTGGATCTCGGTGTCCGTCCGATCGGAGACTGGTCGATATTGATCACTTTATCCAATTGTTCCACGCCAAGAAGATCTTTATGCTTTCCTGGACGAGATGTTCTGGAATGATTCAGATCCCTTGCCAACCGTTTATACAGAATTTCATTGACAATGGAACTCTTACCTGAACCGGATACACCGGTAACACAGGTAAATACACCCAACGGAATATCCACATCAATATTTTTCAGATTGTTCTCCTCGGCACCGACAATCGTCAGTTTACCTGTCGGCTGACGACGCTTGGCAGGAATCGGAATACGTTTTTTTCCTGAAAGGTAGGCTGCAGTGATGGATTTACGGCTTCGAAGAAGTTCCTTCGGTGTTCCTTTTGCCACCACTTCTCCTCCATGTTCACCTGCTCCAGGGCCAATATCTACCACATAATCCGCTTCCAGCATCGTATCTTCATCATGCTCTACCACAATGAGACTGTTTCCCAAATCTCTGAGATCTTTCAAGGCTTTCAAAAGCTTGTCATTATCCTTCTGGTGAAGACCAATACTCGGCTCATCCAGAATATAGGCAACACCGACCAGACCGGAACCAATCTGAGTTGCCAGACGGATACGCTGTGCCTCTCCGCCTGAAAGTGTTCCTGTGGAGCGTGACAACATAAGATAATCTAGCCCCACATTCACAAGAAATCCCAGACGGGAACGAATTTCCTTTAAAATCTGCTGTCCAATGAGACTCTGCTGCTCCGTCAACGTCAGATTGTTCATGAAATTCAGAAGTTCCACAATAGACATTTCTGTGATTTCCGCAATATTTTTATCTGACACAGTCACCGCCAGTGATTCTTGCTTTAAACGTTTGCCACCGCACTCGTTGCAAGGTGTGATCATCATGAAATTTTCATATTCCTGACGGGTCACCTCTGATCCGGTTTCCCGATAGCGGCGTTCCATATTTCGTATAAGTCCCTCAAAGATCACATCATAAACACCTTCGCCACGCATGCCTTTATAATGCACTTTTACTGACTCACCGTTTGTTCCATGAATCAAAATATCATGAATCTTCTTCGGATATTCACCAAACGGCGTATCCAAAGAAAAATTATAGTGTTCAGCTAAGGCTGTTAAGATGGCATTGGTAAAGCTGCCCTTTGAATTTGCAGACTGCCATCCCATGGCCACAATACATCCCCGATTAATGCTGAGCGATGTATCCGGAATTAATAAATCCTCTGCAAACTCCATTTTAAATCCAAGTCCCTTACATACCGGGCAGGCTCCAAACGGATTGTTGAAGGAAAAACTTCTCGGTTCAATCTCATCCAGACTGATTCCGCAGTCCGGACAGGAAAAACTCTGGCTAAATGTAAGCGTTTCGCCATCAACGATATCTACAACAACCAGTCCCTCCGAAAGTTTCATCGTTGTTTCAATCGAATCGGTAAGTCGTTTTTCAATCCCCGGTTTCACCACAATTCGATCGACGACAATTTCAATATTGTGCTTTTTATTTTTTTCCAGTTTTATTTCTTCGGATAATTCATACAGGTTTCCGTCAACCATAACACGAACATAGCCGCTCTTTTTGGCCTGCTCAAATATTTTGACATGTTCACCCTTTCGCCCACGTACAACCGGAGCTAACAGCTGGATTTTTGTACGTTCCGGCAGTCCAAGCACCGCATCCACCATCTGATCCACTGTCTGTTTCTGAATGACCTTGCCGCACTTTGGACAATGGGGAATACCAATACGGGCATAGAGCAAACGCAAATAATCGTATATCTCCGTCACTGTACCTACCGTCGAACGAGGATTCCGGTTGGTTGATTTCTGATCGATTGAAATTGCCGGAGGAAGACCTGAAATACTCTCCACATCCGGTTTTTCCATCTGTCCAAGGAATTGGCGGGCATAGGAGGATAAAGACTCCATATAGCGACGCTGTCCCTCCGCATAAATTGTGTCAAAGGCCAGAGAGGATTTACCTGAACCGCTGAGTCCGGTAAAAACGACCAGCTCGTTTCTTGGAATATCAATGTCAATTCCCTTTAAGTTATGCTCTTTGGCACCTCTAATCCTGATATAATCTTTTGCCATAATGACCTCTTCTTATCTGTCTGATCTGTAAAGGAAAATTCCTTACTCTTCCAATAGTTGCCTTGCTTTATTGCCATCCATCTCATTCGTTTCACCCGACTCAAGAAAGAAAAGCTGAATGCCTGCATCCTCTGCCAGCATTGTATAGTTTTCTATCAGCTCCGGGTCCGTCGGAACGATAAATACCACATCCATCGGTGCCTCAATCAGTTGATGGAACAACTCTGTTTGTCTTTCCGAATCGCCATGGGCATCCACAATATTTAAATGATAACCATCGTCCTCTGTAAATGCCATATAAAATGATTCCGTCTGTATGACCTGCCATGGTTCCGTATTGGAAGACTGGAGCAGAGCCACATTAATTTTCTCAGGCAAAACTGTGATCACATCACTCTCCACAGACTCCGGTTCCTCTCCTTCAATAACGTAGGCCTGATGAATTTCTTCTGTTTCTGTTTCGCAAGAAGAAACAGCCTTGCCGCATGCGGCAAGGCACAATGTCAT
>JAXJRF010000142.1:0-5761 GCA_036310765.1 Frisingicoccus sp. | reverse complement strand
TCTATAAGTTCCGTTTACCAGACTTTTTCTTTCATTCTATTTTCTTTTCATACCGACAGCCATTTCATACTGGGCCTTATGACGTTTTTCCACAATCTCTTTCGGATAAGAAATCAATCCGTGTCCCTCGTAGGGATCATTAAAATAATAATTACTTTCATCATAACCAACCAGAAGCATACAATGTTCATTCGATATCCAGGTGAAAACTTCGCCGTTCTCCAGCAGCTTCCATTCCGGCCCGATGACCGGCTCCCGCATATCAATACACGCCCAATAGATGACCGGCATATCCCGATCGATATATTCTCTCAAAAGTTCTTCGCCGGGCTTACCGCTTTCATCTATAATTCGATAATGATCACCGGCAGCTTTTTCCAGAGCCGTTTTAAGAACCGGCGCATAGCATCCGAAATCATCTTCATTATAAGGACTTCCGCAGAAATATCGTCTCGGATCCGGGCCGTAAAGCTGCCCGTTCCTTATTTCAAAGCTCTGACATTCCAGATATTTTTCGATAAATTCATCTACGGAAATATCGTATCCCAAATACTGCAAAAGCATGACCGCTGAAACGCTCTCGCACCCCGTAGGATATGTTCCTTTCTGGCTGATATAGGGAACATTAATGACTTTCATCTTTCGTTTCAGTCTTTTTCTTCATAATTGTCAGTACCCCAAATAAAAGAACCAGACTGAGTCCAAGGGATATCCACCATGTTTTAACAATACCGGCAATCACATACCCGACAAAGGATACAATCGCTACAACCGCTGCATACTGCATCTGTGTCGACACATGATTGATATGATTACTCTGGGCACCGGAAGAAGACATGATCGTTGTATCTGAAATCGGTGATACATGGTCACCGCATACAGCTCCGGCAAGAACAGCAGATACGGAAATGATCATCATTTCAATCGTATCCGCTCCCGGGAACATGGCAGTAACAATCGGCACAAGGATGGCAAATGTTCCCCAGCTTGTTCCTGTAGAAAATGCAAGGAAAATGGCAACAAGGAACATGATCGCCGGAACAAAGACGCTGGCAGATGCATTGGCACCAACAACACCTTCCACAAATGCGGCAATGCCCATTCTGTCACCGATACCTTTTAAGGACCAGGCGAAAATCAGAATCGCAATGGCCGGGATCATCAGTTTAAATCCCTCAACAAAGCTGTCCATAAACCCTTTAAAGGTAATGACCTTTCTCGGGATATACCATATAAATGTAAGCAAAATCGTTACGGATGTTGCAAAGATCAGACTTGTCTCAGCATCACAGTTGGCAAATGCACTGATCACATCACCTGCACCATTAATAAAACCAGTGTAGATCATTCCGCCAATCGCAGAAATGATCAGAACAGCCACCGGAAGGATAAGATCGACAACATACCCCGATGACGCTGCATCTTCCTGTTCAATCTGTTCAAAGGCTTCACCGCCGCTGGTAAACAGGTCACCTTTTGCCGCATTGGCCTCATGTTTGCGCATAAGTCCAAAATCAAAACCGGTAATACAGATATACAATACCATCACCAATGTAACGAGCGCATATAAATTATATGGGATCGTTCTCAGGAACAACTGGAATCCTGTAATTCCCGCATCTGCCGGTACATAGGAATTGACCGCTGCTGCCCAACTGGAAACGGGTGCAATAATACAGATTGGCGCCGCCGTCGCATCGATAATATAGGCCAGTTTCGCTCTGGAAACCTTAAAACGGTCTGTCACCGGACGCATGACCGAACCAACGGTCAGACAGTTAAAATAGTCATCCACGAAAATGAGAACGCCAAGACCGGTTGTCGCCAGCATCGCACTCCGTTTTGATTTGATACGTTTTCCTGCCCAATTGCCATAGGCGGCAGAACCGCCCGACTTTGCCATAAGTACAATGATCATTCCAAGCAGAACATCAAAGATTAAAATATTTAAGTTAATACTGCCCTTCATCGTATCGAAAAAAACATTAAAGGCTTCCCAGGGCTGGAATCCGGTATATAAAAGTGCACCGACAGCCACGCCAATAAAAAGTGAGCTGTACACTTCTTTTGTGGCAAGTGCCAGTACAATGGCTAACAGCGGAGGCACAAGTGACCACCAGGTGCCGATAAACATCGAGCCATCCATAAATTTTCCCCCTCGTATTTCTCTATTTCTTATCTATTCTAGCGAATTATCAAAAAATATACAATCCTCTTACATAGAAAAACCTTTTTCATCATAAAATCACTTTATGACGAAAAAGGTTATATCTCTTATTCCTCTGTTTCCTCGACAGATTCAGAAACGGTTTCTGCAGTTGTCTCGGCCGTTGTATCTTCTGTTGTTTCTGCTGTCGTTTCACCGGAAGTTTCTGTTTCTTCAGTTTCCGGCTGTTTTGCGTAAACAACTTCCATCGGCTCAACCAATGCAGTCACATATTCGTTCATTTTCTGTGAACGGAGCGTATCTTCGATGCTCAGTTTCCATGCTGCACCGTTATCACCTACAAAGTACATAATATGATAACCGTATTCGGTTTCTACAATATCTGTATCGCCAGCTTTACGTTCATCATCAAAAATCCAGTCATTAAAGCTGTCAACCATCTGTCCATAAGTAACAGCTTCATAGAGACCGCCGTTTGTGCTGGAACCGGTATCTGTGCTGTTTGCCTCTGCAAGTGCAGCAAAACTGTCTTCTGTTGCTTCACCCTCCTGCCATTCTTCATAGATGGATTCAGCTTTTTCAAGTGCTGCTGCCTTTGCATCTTCTGTTGCTGCTGCAATTTCCTCTTCTGTCATCTCATCTGTTGTTTCTGCATCTGAAGGGATCAGAATATGACGCACATCCACTGTCTTTGTCTCATCTAAATAACGGTTAAGGAAATAAACAACATAGTAAGCATTGCCTGCGGAATATTCGATAACTGTCTTATCACCTGTCTGACGTTCACTGTCGAATAACCAGCTTGCTACTGTTGTTGGTGTAACGGAAGACATTTTGACATTTGTTTTCAAATATTCAATGGAATCTTCATCGGCCTGTGCTTCACACAATGTTTCAAAGGACTCCTGATCTGTGATCTGATCCAGCATGTCATTGGCTTTAACTTCTGCATCTGCCATAGCGGCTTCTTTGACAGCTTCCTCTTCGGCTGCCTTCTGTGCCTCAAGCTCTGCCTGTTCTTCTTCGCTTAATGTCTCTGCTGTCTCATCCTCTGTCTCTGTTTCATCCACAGTTTCTTCTTCTGTTTCCGGAATATCTGCTGCGACCTCCCAGATCATATAATCGACAGAATCGTAATTATCTTTATTATCTTCATAGTAAGCTGTGATCTCGTCATCCGTCACCTCAATGCCTTCCATAATATCATTATAGTAAGCATCAACAATGCTGTCACGTTCAACAAGACGTTCCACTTCTTTGATCGTAGCAAAGGAACCATAAGATGCTTTCAGATAAGCCTCCGAGGTTGCCCCGGCAGAGACCGCTGCAGTTTTCAGAGAATCTACAAAATCGTTTACATCCTCAGTGGCATCGTATTCAAATCCTGCCTCTGTCAGCTCGTCCGATAATGCATACACCTGTTTCATCTGCATCACTGCCTGCTCGTCAAAATATTCCTGCCATGTCATGTCTTCAGAAAAATTCTGTTCATCTAATGGCTTTGACAGATCCAGTCCCATATAGGAGAGCATATCACCGTAATAAGAATACAGAGAATTAATACCACTGTAAAAATAGTAGTCATACTCCGCTTTCTTTACTTCATGTTCTCCAATCGTTACATATGTTTCGTTCTTTTCCTGATGGGTCTGATATGTTTTCCATGCAAACACACCTACGCAAAATACAAGAAATGCGATACAGCCAAGAGCAAGAAGACGAACACCGCCGTCCGTTTTCTGACCGCCTTGCTGGCGACGCTGCATTTTCATATCATACCGAGTCATCTTTTTTTCATTGTCACTCATATGATTTCAGCCATCCCCATATAAAATCGGGACCGCCATCTCCTTTCTAAAAAATACTCTAACTAGCATAATATAACATATCTCAAAAAAATGACAGTGTTTTCACACAAAAAAAATAAAAAAAGGCAAAAAAGTACCTCCAACAGCTTTTTATAACTGTCAGAGGTGCTTTGTCACGTTAAATTATAATTTAAATGTTACAAGTAAGTCTTCGGAATTTACTTTCTCGCCTTCAGATACATAGACCTTTTCAACGATACCGGCTGTTTTGGAAACGATCGTTGTTTCAATCTTCATCGCCTCTACAACCATCAATGGTGTGTTGACATCGACTTTATCGCCTTCCTTAACAAAGATCTGGCATACAGTTCCAGGAATGGAAGAACCGATCTGTCTTGGATTGGATTTGTCTGCCTTTGGTTTTTTATTGACATGAACAAGTTCATTCTTGTCCTCAATCACTACTTCTCGAACGGCACCATTGACTTCGAATGTCAGTGTACATTTTCCGTCAGAATCCGTTGCTGTCTTACTGATATATTTGATGATCAGAGATTTACCTTCGCTGATGGATACAACAGTTTCTTCTCTTGGACGAAGACCATAGAAGTATACCTGGCTCTCAAGCTGGGAAACATCGTTGTAAGCTTCCAAATGAACACAGTAATCTTCATATACCTTTGGATAAAGGGCATAACTTACAGCTTTCTGACGAACTTCCAATGGTGTGAAGGAAGTTAAGTCAAATTTGCTCTTCAGATAAGCTTCGATCTGTTCAAGGTCTGTATTTGGAAGTAACGCTCCAGGACGTACATTGATTGCTTCCTGACCCTTAAGGACGATCTTCTGGAATTCTTCAGGGAAACCGCCATCCGGCTGACCGATCATACCTTTGAAATATTCAACGACAGATTCCGGATAAGAAAGATCTTTACCTGCTGTCAGGATATTGTCTTTATTCAGATCATTCTTGAACATGAAAATTGCCAGGTCACCAACAACTTTAGAGGTTGGTGTTACTTTAACGATATTGCCAAGGAGATCATTGGCTTCTTTGTAAAGACGTTTGATGTCATCGAAACGATCTTTTTCGCCCATATCCTTAACCTGAGCAAGAAGGTTGGAATACTGACCGCCAGGAATTTCGTATTTGTAAATTTCTGCATTTGGAGAATTCATACCGCTTTCGAATGGTTTGTAAACCTCACGCACTTTTGCGTAGTATTCACTGGCCTTATGAAGTTCTTCAATATCAAGATTTGTATCTCTTTCTGTGCCCTGAAGCATAGCAACGATCGTATTCATGGACGGCTGACTTGTCATAGAGCTCATGGACTCGATCGCCATATCGGCAATATCCACACCGGCTTCTGCTGCCATAAGTACCGTACTTACACCGCTGCCTGTTGTGTCATGGGTATGCAGGTTGATCGGGATCTTTAATTCACGTTTCAATTCGGAAATCAAAGTCTTCGCTGCGTAAGGTTTCAGAAGACCTGCCATATCTTTAATTGTCAGGATATGACATCCCATTGACTCAAGTTCTTTAGCTTTCTTCATGTAGTAATCCAATGTATATTTTGTTTCATTTGGATTGGAAATATCACCTGTGTAGCAGATGGCACCTTCAACGATCTTGCCTGTTTTCAATGCTTCTTCTACCGGCATCTTCATATTTTCAATCCAGTTCAAACTATCGAAAATACGGAATACGTCAATACCTCTGCCTGCACTGATATGGATAAATTCTTTAACCACATTGTCCGGATAGTTGCTGTAACCAACC
>JAXJRF010000141.1:0-2625 GCA_036310765.1 Frisingicoccus sp. | reverse complement strand
GGCACTCCTTTTGAAATGCTTGAACAGGAAGGGAAACTTGTGCTTCCCGATGAGGATGAGGAGCGGGATATGTATCATCTGACAAAAGAATTCATGGCAAAGGCCGGCTATCTTCGATATGAAATTTCCAATTATGCAAAACCGGGCTATGAATGCCGTCACAATATTGGCTATTGGCGAAGGACCGATTATCTCGGCCTTGGTCTGGGAGCTTCAAGCCTGATAGGGAAGGAACGATTTTCCAATACCAGTGATATGCAAGTTTATCTGAAGGAAAATGGTCATCCAAAAGGTTGTGTTTCGGATGTGGAAAAATTAGACATTCAGAGTGAGATGGAAGAGTTTATGTTTTTGGGACTCCGCATGGTTGAAGGCATTCGAGAGGACGATTTTTACCGGTGTTTTCATCATACACTAGAGGAAATTTACGGCGAAGTGATCCGAAAAAATAGGGCTCAGGGTCTGCTGGAAAAGAAAGAGGGACGGCTGTATTTGACGGAGCTTGGACTGGATCTGGCCAATACAGTAATGATGGATTTTCTCCTTTCCTGAGATTGTGTCATTCCCGTTCATGAAATATAGTTCCCTGTAAAAGCTATTGACAGGATAGGGCACACAAAATATACTGAAAAAGTATTTATGTCGGGAAAAAATAGATAAAAGAATAAAGAGGAATTTATGAAAAAACGATTTTTAAGCCTTCTTCTTGCCTCCGTCATGGTGTTGGGGTCTTTGACAGCATGCGGCATAGGAGAAGAGAACAAAGATGACACAACTGTACAAGAAACCATCGTAGATGAACAGGAAAAGGATAAGATACTTCGTGTGGCGACCGAGGACCCACAGGTGCCATTGGATATGCATTTGTATACATACAGCACGATCATGAAAATCACAGACAACGTCTGTGAATCCCTCCTTCTGACTAATGCGGAAGGGGAACTGGAGCCGGTATTATTAACCGATATGCCGACACTTTCTGAGGATAAACGGACATACACCTTTGAACTTAAAGAAGGTGTTAAATTCCACAATGGGGCTGTCTTAACATCAAGGGATGTTAAATACTCCCTTGAGCGAATGATCTCAAAAGCAGCCATGCCCGGTATTCTTGAGCAGGTTGAGGGATATGAACCGTTTTTAAAGGGCGAAACGAAAGATCTGGAGGGTATTGAGTTGATTGATGATACCCATTTTAATATACATTTGGCCGAAATTTACACACCATTATTATCTGTGCTGGCCACACCGTATACAGCCATCTATCCGGCAGAGGCATGTGAGATGGCCGGAGAAAACTGGGGAATGACAGAGCTCTATGGCACAGGACCATTTAAACTGGTCAGCTACGAGACTGGTGTTGGTGCAGAGCTTGTGAAGTTTGACGATTATCATGGCGGCGAAGTCAATTTGGACAGGGTGACCTATCAGTTTATGGATGATCCATGGATGGCTGTCTTTGAATATAAAAAAGGTAATGTTGATTTGACATATATGGATGCGGCATTATATAAAAGACTTGCCAATGATAAAACAGTCAATGAAGATATGCACAGTTTCCAGCCGATCGGTGGATATTATCTGACCATTAATTCTAATGTCATTACCGATCCGAAGGTTCGTGAGGCTATGACCTATGCGGTGGATCGGACAGCCCTTTGCGAAGGTACATTATTTGGAGCGGCAGAGCCAAATTCCAATTTTCTTCCGGAAAACATGATTGGTGGAAATCCGGAGGCAGAGCAGTTTGAATATAATCCGGAAAAATCGAAAGCACTTCTTGCGGAGGCTGGTTATACAGAGGTCATCGCTGCAGGGGGCTGTGTCTACGAATTCGAACTCGTGGTGAATACAGCATATGGTGCAGGCATTTATATCGCAAAAACCCTCCAGTCACAGATGAAGGATGCCGGTTTCAAAGTGGATATCCGCAAGGTCGATAATGCAGTCTGGATGAATATGAAGGCGGGCGGTTTGATTGAAGTAGGTCTTGACAGCTGGTATGCGGATTATAATGATCCGAATTATATGCTCTATCCGGTAAGTGATAGCTGTTCAGATACAAATTCCATTTTCTGGCATAATGATGAATTTAAATCGCTGATGATTGAAGGCGCGCAGACGGAAGATATCGATGAAAGACAGCAGATTTATGCCAGAGCAGATCAAATTCTCACACACGAAGAATTTGGGGTTGTTGCACTCTTTAATGAAACGATGTTTTATTTAACAAAACCCTATGTTGAGGACTTTGAAGTAACATCTTCATACCGGACAATGTTGAAAAACGTGGACATTGTGCAATAAAAACTGAGATGAAGATACAGGAGTGGGTATGTCAGAGAACAGGATTTTAATTGTTGAAGATGAAGAAGCCATTGCAAAGATGATTTCTATGAATCTTAAGGTGGCGAATTATAAAACAGAGATTTGTTATGATGGGGCTGAGGCAGCCAAAGCTTTAGAAACGGATCATGCCTATGATCTGGCTTTGCTGGATGTGATGCTTCCGGGAATGGATGGCTTTGAATTGCTGGAGATTGTGAAGGGGTATGGTATCCCTGTGATTTTTCTGACAGCCAAAGATGATATCGGTTCCAAGATTCAGGGATTAAAGGGCGGTGC
>JAXJRF010000140.1:0-3397 GCA_036310765.1 Frisingicoccus sp. | reverse complement strand
GTGATTGATGACAGTATTTATACAGCTTTGTTTGTTATTCCGGCGATCGATCATTTCCATACGGAGGCCACAGACCGGCTGGCAGATTTTCTTGTGGAAGAATGGCGTAAGAAATTTCCTAAAAATCAGATTGAACGTGGTGATTTCGAGTCGATTAACGGAGGATTCAGGGAGAGAAGGAGTCTTCTTGACCTGTTGAGAGGAAAATAACAATGAAATAACAATAATTTTTTACAAAAACTGTGATTTTAGAGAATTATATGTTATAATGAAAGATACGAAATTTAAAGGAGTGAATATAAATGAGTGAATCATGTAATGGATCCTGCAGTTCCTGTGGCGTAGATGGCTGTTCTTCAAGAACTGAGGAAAGTTTTCTTGTAGCTGCAAATGCAAAAAGCCATATTAAACATGTTATTGGTATTGTCAGTGGTAAAGGTGGTGTCGGAAAGTCTCTTGTAACTTCCGAACTTGCAGTTATGTTACAGAAACAGGGATATAAAGTTGGTATTATGGATGCGGATATTACAGGTCCGTCTATTCCAAAGGTATTTGGTGTTCATGGACAGGCATTTGGAACAGAAGACGGTATTATTCCATTCGAAACAAAAACAGGTATTAAAGTAATGTCTGTAAACTTAATCCTTGATAATGAAGAATCTCCGGTAATTTGGAGAGGTCCTGTCATTGCAGGTGTTGTAAAACAGTTCTGGAGTGAAGTTGTATGGGGAGAACTTGATTATCTTCTTGTTGATATGCCTCCGGGAACCGGCGATGTTCCTTTGACTGTATTCCAGTCCTTACCTGTTGATGGCATCGTTGTTGTTACATCTCCACAGGAGCTTGTTGGCATGATCGTTAAGAAGGCTTATAATATGGCACAGATGATGAATATTCCGGTAATCGGTCTCGTTCAGAATATGAGCTATGTTCTCTGTCCGGACTGCGGAAAGAAAATTTACATTTATGGTGAAGGCCATGGCGAAGAAACAGCAAAAGAATTGAACATTCCTGCTTATGCATCCCTTCCTATTATTCCAGAAATTGCAGCATTGTGTGATGCCGGTGCGATTGAAGATTTTGAAAATGTTTATTTAACAGATTTTGTTAAAGCGATTACAAAATAATTGATGCAATGAATAAAAATAAAAATCTCCACCCGAATTTTGAAATGATTTGGATGGAGATTTTTTATGATTAATCTTCGTCGTCGATAAATTCAATAATACCTTCGCCGAGTCGGGAAACACGAGCCTGAGAATACACATGATATCCGGCATGTTCAAGTCGTGTACGACCGTTCTGAAATGATTTTTCAATTAAGATACCGATACCTTCAACTGTCGCACCTGCCATCTGCACCAGACGTGCAGCACCAGTAGCAGCTTCGCCGTTGGCAAGGAAATCGTCAATGATGAGAACTTTGTCATCCTTGTTGATGTAATCCTTGGAAAGTGTCAGCTCGTAGCTTGTACCTTTTGTGAATGAAGTAATATTGGTCTGGAATACCTGGCCGTTTAATATCTTGGATGTTTGTTTCTTTAAAATGACCATAGGAACTTTAAGTGCCTGTGCTGCATATACAGCAGGAGCAATACCGGAGCTTTCAATGGTAAGTACGCGGGTAATCCCATGATCTTTGAAATGTTCACAAAAATCTTCTCCAATAGCCTGCATTAAATCAGGATCAACCTGATGATTTAAAAAAACATCGACTTTTAATACCGAATCGCTAAGTGCCTGGCCTTCTGCCAGAATTCTATCCTTAAGTAGTTTCAACTTTTTTCACCTCGTGATTTTTTCTAATTATTATATCATATAATTCAGACAGATTAAAGATTTTTAAATAATATTATAAAAAAAAACATTTTTCACAGGATGGTCATAATTATTGTATATAATTATTTTTATATGAATCTGTGATGTGAAAGGTGATACTCTATGAAAAATTGTAAGATTCTTGTGATTGATGACGAAAGCCGTATGCGCAAGCTTGTGCGTGATTTTTTGACGAAAAATGGATATGAGGTTCTGGAGGCTTCCAATGGCGAGGAGGCTATGGAAGTATTTTACGAGGAGAAAAATATCGATTTATTAATCCTGGATGTTATGATGCCGAAGATGGATGGATGGGAAGTATGTCGTGAAATCCGCAAAACATCCAAAGTACCCATTATTATGCTGACGGCCAAAGCGGATGAACGGGATGAACTGCTCGGATTTGAGCTTGGGGTGGACGAGTATATTACAAAACCTTTTAGTCCGAAGATTCTGGTAGCACGTGTGGAGGCAATACTTCGAAGAATCAATGTAAATAATGATGATGGTGTTATTTCGGTCGGTGATATCGTTATGGATAAGAATGCCCATGAAGTTTCTGTGGGCGGAAAGCAGATTGAACTGAGTTATAAGGAATTCGAACTGCTGGCTTATTTTATTGATAATCAGGGCATTGCCTTATCCAGAGAGCGTATTTTGAATAATGTATGGAATTATGATTATTTTGGTGATGCCAGAACCATTGATACCCATGTTAAGAAACTGAGGAGCAAGATGGGGGAACATGGAAAGTACATTAAAACAATCTGGGGAATGGGATATAAGTTTGAAGTCAGCAAAGAATAGGAGAGTCATTTATGAATAAGTCACTGCGAATAAAATTGACTGTCGCTCTCATGTCAACGGTGATGATGACTTTGTTGATTTCGATTTTTGTCAATCATTTTTTTCTGGATGATTATTATATTGCAGGAAAGCAGAAAACACTGATCAATGTTTACTCAAAGATCAATCAGATGTATAGTACATTCGAAATTTCGGACAGTAAGAAGAATGAAGAAGAATCTTCTTCGGAATCGGAAGAGTATTCCCTGTTTGATCGGGATGATATTTATGATTTAAGTGAATTTCTGGATATGGAGCTGGCTATGGAGCAGTTGAGCCAGAGCAACAATATCAGCATGCTTTTATATCGGATTCAGAATAAACGCACATTTAATCAGCAGACAGTTTACGATATGCAGGTTTTGTTTTCCTCTACGGGAAACAGTAACACGAATAACCATGACGTGGAAAATTTTGCCATCTACAGAGATTATATCCAGTCCGAGAATCGTACGGATATACTGACGGAGAATGAACGTTATGTTTTACAGCAGGTTTATGTTAGTCGTTTGAATTCGGAATACTTATATTTGCTTGGCAACATGGACAATGGCGACCACATTATGCTGAGAGCCTCTATTCAGAGTATTGAAGAAAGTGCTCAGATATCCAATCAATTCTTTGTTTATGTGACGATATGCGTGTGTGCCATCAGCTTTATTGCAATGCTTTCGATATCTCAGCGTTTTACCGGAGAAATTTTGAATCTGGCGAAGATAGCCCGGAAGATGTC
>JAXJRF010000139.1:0-2220 GCA_036310765.1 Frisingicoccus sp. | reverse complement strand
TTCCCTGTTCTTCATGGAATGTACGGTGAAGATGGTACGATTCAGGGCTTATTTGAACTGGCAAAGATTCCATATGTGGGCTGTGGTGTTCTGGCATCCAGTGTTTCCATGGATAAATGGTATACAAAGATTGTTGTGGACGATCTGGCAATTCGTCAGGCGAAATATGTTCCGATCAGCCATATCGATATGCGTGATATCGAGAGCTGTACGGCAAAAGTTGAAGCGGCTTTGGAGTATCCGGTATTCGTTAAGCCTTCAAAGGCCGGTTCCTCCGTTGGTGTGAATAAGGCATCCAACAGGGAAGAACTCATTGCGGCACTGGAAGAGGCTTTAAAACATGATATTCATATTCTTGTGGAAGAAACGATCGTAGGACGGGAGATCGAATGTGCGGTTCTCGGCGGTTATGATCCAATTGCTTCGGATGTGGGCGAAGTGCTTTCTGCTGAAGATTTCTATACATTTGATGCCAAATACAATAACCAGGAATCAAAGACAGATCTTCATCCGGTTTTCCCTGAAGGCAAATTGGAAGAGGTAAAAGAAGATGCTTTAAAAATCTTTAAAGCACTGGATGGTTTCGGCTGCTCCCGCGTGGATTTCTTTATGGAAAAGGGAACAAATGAAATCGTATTTAATGAAATCAATACGTTGCCTGGTTTCACATCCATCAGTATGTATCCAATGCTCTGGAACGAAAAAGGGCTGGATATAAGAGCACTGACAGACCGTATGATCGAAACAGCATTTGAACGGTATGTGAGATAGGAGGTCCGGATGAATAAGATAGATGCACCGATTGGTGTTTTTGATTCCGGTGTCGGCGGCCTGACGGTGGTCAGAGAGATCATACGTCAGCTTCCATCCGAAAATATCGTATATTTTGGCGATACCGCCCGGGTTCCCTATGGAACAAAATCCAGGGATACGGTGATTAACTATTCTGAGCAGATCGTTCATTTTCTTATGACAAAGCAGGTGAAGGCAATCGTTATAGCCTGCAATACGGCCACATCCTATGCACTGGACGTTTTGAAGGACAAGCTGGATATCCCGATCATCGGTGTTGTGCGTCCCGGTGCCATTACGGCAGTGAATGCCACAAAAAATGGAAGAATCGGCGTTATTGCTACCGAAGGTACGGTGGGCAGCGGTATTTATCCGAAGGTTATCCGGGAATATAATCCGGAGATTCAGGTGGTACAGAAGGCATGTCCGTTATTTGTATCCTTAGTTGAAGAAGGGTGGACCAATGATCCGGTGACGGATGAGGTGGCGAGACGTTATTTGCGGTCACTGTTAGATTCCAACATTGACACGCTGGTGCTGGGATGTACCCACTACCCATTGCTTCGAAAAACCATTGGGCGACTTGTGGGCGATCGGGTCACTTTAGTGAATCCGGCCTATGAGACAGCCTGCAGTTTGAGAGAATTGCTGCAGAAAGAGGGACTTTACAGGGAAAGCGGAAAGACATCCTATCATTTCTTTGTCAGCGATGGGGCAGAGCGTTTTACGAAATTTGCCAATTCCATTCTTCCTGTGGATCTGGTACCGACGCGGCTTGTACCGATAGAGAATTATTAATGAACGGACGGAGGAAAAATATACAGAATGACAGATGAAGTAATCTTATCAATTAAAGGTGTACAGCATGAATTCGGTGAGGACAGTGCGACGGAGATGATCACCACCGGGCATTATTATTTTAGAAATGGGAAACATTATATTTTATATGAAGAAGCCATTCCGGAAAGCGGAGAACAGATGAGCAATACACTGAAGATCACACCGGAGCGTATTGACCTGATCAAACATGGCTCCCATGGTACCCACATGGTATTTGAAGCCAACATGAAAAATATGTCCTTATATCCGACACCTTATGGCGTCATGGAAGTATGTTTCAATACATTCAATGTGGCATTTAAAGAGACAAATGAGAATATTTGGGTGCAGACAGAATATGCACTGGAAATTAATGATGATTTTGTCTCCGACTGTACGATCGAGATCAACGTGTGTGCAAAAGCATAGGGATTTCGTATGCTCTTTTAAACAATCCTATTTGGGAAAGAACATTGATTTTTTTCATATTTCGGGGTAAAATTTAAGTAACAATTAACGCAGTATGATTATGGAGGGTATAACAATGTTTGTATCAGCAGAAGAAATGTTAAAAAAAGCAGTTGCCGGAAAATATGCGGTTGGACAGTT
>JAXJRF010000138.1:0-6482 GCA_036310765.1 Frisingicoccus sp. | reverse complement strand
TTTAACAGGAAATTCCGTTGAATTTCCTGTTAAATAATAAACGCTCCGCATGGGATGCGACCAGATGCAATAGGAATTTTGACTGCCTGTGGCAATCTGCATCTGGCGCGCAAAGCGGAGCAAGTCCCTCAAAGATTGAGGGAGTCAGGAAGCTTGAACAGGACTTGTCCGCTTTGTTCTTTAACAGGAGGTAAATGTCATGAGGATTTCACCGAACTTGGAAGATGTAAAAAAAATTGCTGCTGCCGGAGTTTACAAAGTACTGCCGGTAAGCTGTGAGATTTTGTCAGACATCTGTACACCCATTGAGGCACTGAAAATATTAAAAAATGTATCGACCCATTGTTATATGCTTGAATCTGCACAACAGGATGAAAAATGGGGACGTTATACCTTTTTAGGTTTTGATCCGAAAATGGAAATCACCTGCAGAAATCATGAAATGTGTGCAGGAAATATTAAGTTTAAGACAGATGATCCATCTGCTTTTCTCCGGCAGATACTGGAAGATTATAAAAGCCCGAGATTTGATTACCTTCCGTCTTTTACGGGAGGTCTGGTCGGATATTTTTCCTATGATTACCTGGGTTACAGTGAACCGACGGTGCAGATTGAAGTTCAGGATACGGAAAATTTTAAAGATGTGGATCTGATGCTTTTTGATAAGGTTATTGCATTTGATAATTTCCGTCAGAAGATCATTCTCATTGTCAATATGTCTCTGGATGATCCGGAAACCGGATATAACAAGGCGGTGATGGAGCTGAAACAGCTTTGTAAACTGCTGTATGAAGGTGAGAAGAAAAATGAGCCGGGCGGTCATCTGACCGGAGAGGTCAAACCTCTTTTTGATAAAGAAACCTATTGTGAAATGGTTGAAAAAGCAAAGCATTACATACATGAGGGAGATATTTTCCAGATTGTTCTTTCAAACCGTCTGGAAGCCGCCTTTGAGGGGAGCCTGTTGAATACGTATCGTATTTTGCGGACGATGAACCCATCCCCGTATATGTTTTACTTTTCCGGTACCGATGTGGAGGTTGCCGGAGCCTCACCGGAAACATTGGTGAAACTGGAAAATGGTGTACTTCATACATTTCCGTTGGCAGGTACCCGACCGAGGGGGAAGACCGAGGCGGAAGATCGGATGCTTGAAAAAGAACTGCTGGCGGATGAAAAGGAGCTTGCGGAACACAATATGCTGGTTGATCTGGGACGCAATGATCTCGGTAAGATCAGTCGGTTTGGAAGTGTTCAGGTTGAGAAATTCCATTCCATTGAGAGATATTCCCATGTTATGCATATCGGATCGACGGTGAGAGGGGAGATTCGTGAAGAATTTGATGCATTGGATGCCATTGAAGCGGTGCTGCCTGCCGGGACCCTTTCCGGGGCTCCGAAAATCCGGGCCTGTCAGTTGATCGGTAAGCTGGAAAATAATAAGCGGGGGATTTACGGAGGTGCCATCGGGTACATTGATTTCACAGGCAATATGGATACCTGTATTGCCATTCGCATCGCTTATAAGAAAAATGGAAAAGTTTTTGTCCGGAGCGGAGCCGGTATTGTGGCGGATTCGGTGCCGGAAAAGGAATTCGAAGAATGTATCAATAAGGCAAAGGCGGTAGTCAATGCTTTGAAACTTGCAGAGGAGGCGGATCTATGATTTTACTTATCGATAATTATGACAGTTTTTCCCATAACCTCTATCAGCTTGTTGGGGAGATTGAGCCGGATATTCGGGTTATCCGCAATAATGAAATGACGGCAGAAGAGATTCAAAACCTTCACCCGGAACGGATCATTCTGTCTCCCGGGCCGGGAAGACCGGAAGATGCCGGTGTGATCATCGAGGTGATCCAAAAACTTGGAGAGACAATCCCCATACTTGGTGTATGTCTTGGACATCAGGCCATCTGTGCAGCCTTCGGTGCAACTGTCGCCTATGCCAGGAAATTGATGCATGGAAAACAATCGGTGGTTCGGTTTGACAGAGATTGTCTTCTGTTTAAAGGCTGCCCGGAATCAGCACCGGTTGCCAGATACCATTCGCTGGCGGCAGATCCGGACACGATTCCAAAAGATTTGATGATAACGGCGGTTTCTGAAGATGGGGAAGTCATGGCCGTTCAGCATAAAAAATATCCGATCTACGGTGTACAATTTCATCCCGAATCCATTATGACACCGGATGGAAAGCAGATGCTTGTAAATTTTGTGAAGGAGGTACAGCTATGATAAAAGATGCCATTATTAAAATTGTCAATAAAGAGGATCTCACCTATGATGAGGCTTACAGTGTGATGAATGAGATTATGAGCGGAGAAACAACGGCCACACAGAATGCCGCCTTTCTTGCCGCACTCTCCACAAAAAGTGCAAGGGCAGAAACGACCTATGAGATTGCCGGATGTGCGGCAGCCATGAGAGATCATGCGACCCGGGTAGACACTGGCATGGACTTGTTTGAGATTGTCGGCACAGGCGGTGACAATGCCCACAGTTTTAATATATCGACCACATCCGCACTTGTCTGTGCAGCAGGCGGCATGAAGGTGGCAAAACATGGAAACCGGGCGGCTTCGTCAAAATGCGGAACAGCGGATTGTCTGGAAGCCCTCGGTGTCAATATCCAGCAGAGCCCAAAGCGATGCGTGGAGCTTTTAAATGAAGTTGGCATGTGTTTCTTTTTTGCACAGAAGTATCACGCCTCGATGAAATATGTGGCACCGATACGAAAAGAACTTGGATTTCGTACAGTATTTAATATTTTAGGGCCGTTAACGAATCCTGGGGGCCCTGTGATGCAGCTCCTTGGAGTGTATGACGATTATCTTGTAGAACCGTTGGCCCAGGTGCTGATCAACCTTGGGGTGAAACGGGGCATGGTCGTATACGGGCAGGACAAACTGGATGAGATTTCCATGAGTGCACCGACCAGTGTCTGTGAAATCAAGGACGGATGGTTTAAGTCTTATGTGATCACGCCGGAACAATTTGGTTTTGAACGCTGCAGAAAAGAGGAACTTACCGGCGGAACACCTGAGGAGAATGCCCAGATTACTCTTGCCATTCTTAAAGGTGAGAAAGGGCCGAAACGCAATGCTGTTTTAATGAACGCAGGGGCGGCACTTTACATCGGCGGAAAGGCAAAGAACATGGAGGAAGGCATTTCCCTGGCAGAAGAATTGATCGATTCGGGAAAGGCATATAAGACATTGGAGAAGTTGATCGAAGTGAGCAACCGTCCGGAGGTGGAAGAATGACCATACTGGAACAGCTTGCCGCCTATGCAGATGAGCGTGTCAGGCAGGCAAAGAAAAAAATCCCCCTTGAAAGAATCAGGGATCAGGCGTTAGCCCTTGATAAAGGAAACTTCGTATTTGAAAAAGCTTTGAAAAAGCCGGGAATATCGTTTATATGTGAATGTAAAAAAGCATCTCCATCCAAGGGTGTGATCGCAGAATATTTTCCCTATCTTGAAATTGCAAAAGCTTATGAGGCAGCAGGTGCAGAGGCCATATCGGTGCTGACCGAGCCCAAATGGTTTCTTGGCAGTGATGGGTATCTGAAAGAAATTGCAAATACGGTTTCAATCCCATGTCTGCGTAAAGATTTTACAGTGGACGAATATATGATTTACGAGGCAAAACTGCTGGGAGCGTCCGCTGTGCTGCTGATCTGTTCCATACTGAGAGAAAATCAGATGAAGGAATATATCGATATTTGTGATGACCTCGGATTATCTGCCCTGGTGGAAACCCACGATGCATTGGAAGTAAAGATGGCTTTAAATTCAGGGGCAAGGATCATTGGTGTGACTAATCGGAATCTGAAAGATTTTACAGTAGATGTGGAAAACAGCCGACGGCTGCGTGAATTGATTCCTCCTGAAATTTTATTTGTATCTGAAAGCGGTGTAAGCAGTGCAGAAGATGTCGAAAAATTGAAGGAAATCGGTGCAGACGCGGTGCTGGTCGGTGAAGCACTGATGCGGGCACCGGATAAAAAGGTGAAACTTGCAGAACTGAGAGGTGTTTTATGACAAAAATTAAACTCTGCGGCTTGACAAGAATCGAAGACATAGAGGCTGCCAATGCACTGAAACCGGAGTATATCGGTTTTGTTTTTACACCGAAAAGCAGGCGATATGTGGATCCGCAAGAGGCAGCTATTCTGAAAAGACAACTGAATTCGGGCATAAATGCGGTGGGCGTTTTTGTCGATGAAGAGCCAAAAAAGGTTGCCGAACTTCTTGACAGAGGTATCATCGATATGGCCCAGCTCCATGGCAGTGAAGACGAGAATTATATTAAACAATTGCGTATGATGACGGATAAACCGATCATAAAAGCCTTTCGAATCGACAGAGAACAGGATTTTATGGATGCCCAGGAAAGCTCGGCCGATTATATTCTTCTGGATTCAGGAAACGGAGGCACAGGGACAGCCTTTGACTGGCAATTCATTGGGGAAAGTCGGCGGCCCTATTTTCTCGCCGGAGGATTAAATCCTGAAAATGTAAAAGAGGCAGTTGAACGACTGCATCCCTACGCAGTCGATGTCAGTTCGGGAATTGAAACGGCTAAGGTGAAGGATATTCATAAAATGGAAGCTTTTGTGTACAGAGTAAGAGGCAGGTTAGGAAAGGAAGAAATAGAATGACAAATAAAAATGGACGTTTTGGAATTCATGGCGGACAATATATTCCAGAAACACTGATGAATGCAGTGATCGAATTGGAAGAAGCCTATAATCACTATAAAGATGATCCGGAATTTAACCGGGAACTTTCGGTACTGTTCAATGAATATGCCGGCAGACCGTCAAGACTTTATTATGCAGAAAAAATGACAAAGGATTTGGGCGGGGCAAAGATTTATTTAAAACGTGAAGATCTGAATCATACCGGCGCCCATAAGATCAACAATGTCCTTGGACAGGCACTTTTGGCTAAGAAAATGGGAAAAACGCGATTGATCGCAGAAACAGGAGCCGGTCAGCATGGTGTGGCCACCGCCACAGCGGCAGCCTTAATGGGCATGGAATGTGTGGTATTCATGGGAGAAGAGGATACAGTCCGTCAGGCGTTGAACGTTTATCGTATGCGTCTTCTTGGTGCTGAAGTTATACCGGTAACGTCGGGAACAGCTACCTTAAAGGATGCGGTTTCTGAAGCCATGCGGGAATGGACTTCCAGGATAGCGGATACCCATTATTGTCTCGGTTCGGTTATGGGGCCACATCCTTTCCCAACGATTGTGCGTGATTTTCAGGCAGTGATCTCCAAGGAGATTAAAGAACAGATGATGGAGAAAGAGGGAAGACTTCCAGATGCGGTGATTGCCTGTGTGGGCGGTGGCTCCAATGCCATTGGAAGTTTTTATCATTTTATCGAGGATGAAAAAGTGGAATTGATCGGGTGTGAGGCGGCCGGAAGAGGCATTGATACATTTGAAACGGCAGCGACGATTAATACCGGAAGTGTCGGTATTTTTCATGGCATGAAATCCTATTTCTGTCAGGATAAATATGGTCAGATCGCACCTGTTTATTCTATTTCTGCCGGGCTGGATTATCCGGGGATCGGACCGGAACATGCCCATCTCCATGATATCGGACGTGCGGAATATGTGCCGGTCACTGACGAGGAGGCGGTATGTGCCTTTGAATATCTGGCAAAAACCGAAGGTATTATTCCGGCAATCGAATCTGCCCATGCCGTTGCCCATGCCATGAAGATTGCACCGACAATGGATAAAGATCAGACGATTGTTATTACGATTTCCGGTAGAGGAGATAAGGATTGTGCGGCGATTGCACGATATCGAGGGGAGGATATACATGAGTAGAATAAAAACAGCTTTTGAAAATGGCAAGACGTTTATTGCCTTTATTACCTGCGGAGACCCGGATCTGGAAACAACCGGAGCTGCTGTGCGTGCGGCTGTGGCAAATGGTGCAGACCTGATCGAGCTTGGGATTCCTTTTTCTGATCCGACAGCCGAAGGACCGGTCATCCAGGGGGCGAATATTCGTGCCCTACAGGGCGGTGTCACAACGGATAAGATTTTTGAATTTGTGAAAGAACTCCGTCAGGATGTGAAAGTGCCGATGGTATTTATGACCTACTCCAATGTGGTCTTTTCCTATGGCGCTGAAAGATTCATTGGGACTTGTCGGGATATTGGGATGGATGGACTGATACTTCCGGATCTTCCTTTTGAGGAAAAAGAAGAGTTTTTGCCAATCTGCCATAAATACGGGGTTGATTTGATCTCGCTGATCGCACCAACATCGGAAAATCGTATATCCATGATTGCAAAAGAGGCGGAAGGATTTTTGTATATTGTATCAAGTCTTGGGGTGACCGGTATGCGAAATGAGATCAAGACGGATCTGGCGGCGATTGTGGATGTGGTTCGAAAAAATACGGACATTCCATGTGCGATCGGATTTGGAATTTCCACGCCGGAGCAGGC
>JAXJRF010000137.1:0-23012 GCA_036310765.1 Frisingicoccus sp. | reverse complement strand
TGTGGAGATATCCCATTTGTTATCTGCAAAAACCGGAGAAGTGACAGAGGCGGTTGAACGTTTATTAAAAGAAATCGGCGATCTGAAATTCACGATGGTTCAGATGAAACGGGATATGATGGCGATGAAAGCGTCGAATCAGCAGATTTGCGGTGAGGCTCTCTGCGTACTGGAAAATGATTTTAAAGGCAATGATCTGCGGGAATATGCCAATCTCCTTTCCGAACGGGTACCACGTATACTGGCACTTTCTGACGGTGGCGGTGAACAGCTCCGATACGTTCTGATTGATCAAAAAGGTCAGGCCAGAGCACTTGGCCAGGAAATGCAGAAACTTTTTGCGAGCCGGGGCGGCGGAAATGATCAGATGATCCAGGGTACTTTAAAGGGCGAATGGGAAGCAATAAAAGGATGGTTTGAGTCACATGAATAAGGAGACGTCGATGCATAAAATTGTTGTATTGGATGGCTATACATTGAATCCGGGAGATATTTCCTGGGAAGAATTGAAGACATACGGTGAAGTGATTTTATATGATCGTACAGAACCGGAGGATGTGATCCAAAGGATTGGTGACTGTGATATTGTGCTCACGAATAAAACACTGCTGACGGGAGAAATGATTCAGACATGTCCGAATATACGCTATATTGGTTGTTTGTCCACCGGTTATAATGTGGTTGATCTGAAGACGGCGGGTGAATGGGGGATTGTGGTAACAAATATTCCATCCTATGGTACGGAAGCTGTCGCCCAGCATACGATGGCTCTTTTGCTGGAGATTGCATCGAAGGTGGGCATGCATTCGGATGCTGTTCATGCAGGACAGTGGACAGAGTGCAGTGATTTTTGTTTCTGGAATGCACCACTTTTTGAACTCGCCGGAAAAACAATGGGGATTATCGGTTATGGTGCCATCGGACAGGCTGTGGGAAGAAAAGCAGAAGCATTTAATATGGAAGTTTTGGCATACAGCCCATCAATGCCGGCAGGCATGGAAAGTGAGCACTGTCACAAAGCCTCGATTGAAGAAATTTATGAAAAGGCAGATGTGATCACCCTGCATTGTCCATTAAATGAAGAAAATAAAGAGATGATTAATAAAGAAACCATTGAAAAAATGAAACCGGGCGTCATTATTTTAAATACCGGACGGGGCGGCCTGATACGGGAAACAGATTTAAAAGAAGCTCTGAACAGTGGAAGAGTTGGAGCGGCAGGTCTGGATGTGGCATCGTCCGAACCAATATCGGCGGACAATCCGCTCCTCCAGGCGAAGAATCTCTGGTTGACGCCGCACATTGCCTGGGCAGCAAGAGAAACTCGTCAGCGATTGATGGACATGGCCATTGACAATGTGCGGGCATTTACGGAGGGGCATCCGATACATCAGGTGAATTAGATAAAAACATCGGAAGGGCTTTCTCCGCGGGTATTCGGATAAATGGACAGATGATTATTGAGATCACAGGTAGCCAAAAGGACATCGGACGGATCGGATATATTATGGGCATGAAGCTGTTTCATAAGCCAGCGTTCATCTTTGCCGGAGGCTTTTAGATTATCATGCATGATATGACCGTCAATGATTAGGTTGGCGGCCAGACTTTCCCGGGCGGGAGTCATCTGGATATCTGAAGGTGTCAGCGGACGGTATTCGCTTTTGGGGAGAAAGCTGATGCGACCATTTTCCTCAAGAACGGCAGATTCCAGTTGGGAGAGGTCGAAGTAACCGCTGACACGACACTGGGTCAGGAATTCATTCAGATCGATTTTGGATTTTTTGAAATTTTCATAGAAAAGCTTTCCTTTGTCGAGAAGAACCCAGGGTTTACCGGAAATGACTCTCCGGGCGCGGATGGACTTGCTGCTCAGCCATGAAAGAAAAATGGCGATGGCGGCATAGACGATCATGGCGACCATGGGATGGATGAAGTTGTCCTCAAGGGCGGTAGCCATTTCAGCTGCAATATTGCCGATGGTAATGCCATTGACATAATCGAACATGCTCATCTGGGACAGCTGACGATATCCCATGAGCTTACATAAAATGAAAAGTTCCACAACGGATCCGATGGAAAGGATAATAATATAAAGTATATCCATAAATGAACTCCCTTTCTGCGATAAATATGTTTATGAGGAGTAGTATGTGTTGGATCCGGAAGAAATATGATAATAAATAAAAAAGGGGGATTCTTATGAAAACAATTTATTTGGATCAGGTAACATCAGTAAAACCTATGGCGGACGGCGTAGCTGAGGCTATGGCTGCCGTTTCTTCAATGGATGCGGAAACGGTGGATCAACTGGTTGAAGATACACGTGTGCAGTTAAACAGTCTGTTTCATGGGCCGTCTTCGGATGCGGTTGTTTTTACAGACGGTGTGGAGACAGCTCTGGAGAAGACCATTCGCGGGATTTTAAAAAAGGGTGACCATGTCCTTGTTTCTCCGATGGAAAGTGATGTGGTTATGAATACACTGAATGATCTGGCAGGGGATGTGGAATATACGTTACTTCCATGCAATGAAAAGGGTGAGCTTATTTTATTTGATGATGAAAAGGGTGAAAAACCTTTTGAGGCCATTGACTGTCTTGTTCAGCCGAATACAAAAGCGATTATTTTAAATCATGCCTCAGAGGTCTGCGGAACTGTGCTTGATGTGAAAGCGGTTGCAGAATACGCAAGGAGAAAGGGCCTTCTGATGATCGTCAATGTGGCTCAGACGGCAGCATTTATTCCGATTTTCATGAATATCTGGGGAATCGATGTCCTGACCTTCAGCGGTGGATACGGTCTTCTTGCGTCTGAAAAGATCGGCGGTTTTATTGCAAGTGAAAGGGCAGCAGAGCTGCTTGGCGGAGCTTCCATGCGTGAGACATTTGAGCAGGTACCTCTGGATCAGGCATCCGTTGTGGGACTTCATAAAGCTTTTGAATTTATTAAAGAAACACGTTTATTTACTTTGTCCAGCACAGCCCAGAAACGTGCAGAACAGTTTATAAGAAAGGTTCAGCATGTCAATGGCGTTCATATTATCGGACCAGGATATAATAACCGTATTCCAGTTGTTTCCATTCAGGTGGACTTTATCGATGAAGAAGGGCTTGAAAAGGCATTGAAGGATAAATATGGTATCGTGATCCGCTCAGGATATCATGGTGCCGAACAGGCACACAAGACGCTTGGAACATGGCCAAGAGGTACAGCGAGATTTTCATTTACATATTTTACCGAGGAGTCGGATATCGATGAAGTGACCCATGCGTTGTGGCAGCTGACCGTACATAATGATAAAGATGCAGACATTATGCGTATGCCGAAAGAATAATATGTATTATGCACAAAAGTTATCGCAATAATAAATAAAAATAGTGAAAAAAATACAAAAAAATGTGCTGTATGGCTTTACTTTTTATATAATTTGGAGTAGAATGAATTTAGTCATTAATTGCAAAAATTATATATTTTTAGGAGGGCTTTACAATGAAAGTATTTATTATTGGCGCAGGACAGATGGGGCTTGATATTGGACACGTTATGGCTAAATCCGGTCATCAGGTAGTATTCAACGATATGACTGAAGAAATTCTGGCAGCTCAGGTTGGAAAGCTTGCAAAATCTCTTGACAAGTTAGTTTCCAAAGGAAAGATGGCAGAAGAAAAGAAAGCTGAGATCATGGCAAATGTTTCTACAGACGTGACACTTAATGGTGCTGCAGATGCAGATATCGTTATCGAAGCGATCGTTGAAAATGTAGCTGTTAAAAAAGATCTGTTTGCTAAACTTGATGCAATTTGCAAACCAGAAACAATTTTAGCTACAAACACATCTTCTATTTCTATTACAGAAATCGCTTCCGCTACAAAACGCCAGGATAAAGTTATCGGTATGCACTTCTTCAATCCTGCAACAGTTATGAAATTAGTAGAAGTTATTAACGGATTAAATACATCCAAAGAAACTTTCGATACAGTTTATGCACTTTCTCAGGAAATCGGAAAGGACCCTGTAGAAGTTAAAGAAGGACCTGGATTCGTTGTTAACCGTATCCTTATCCCTATGATCAATGAAGCTTGTATCGTTCTTGAAGAAGGTCTCGCTTCTGCAGAAGATATTGATAAATCCATGAAACTTGGATGCAACCACCCAATGGGACCTTTAGCACTTGGTGATTTGATCGGTCTTGATACATGCTTACATATCATGGATACTTTCTATGCTGAAACATGTGATTCCAAATATCGTGCATCCCGTCTTATGAGACAGATGGTTCGTGGTGGAAAACTCGGAAGAAAATCCGGAGAAGGTTTCTTCAAATATTAATTCATTTAAATGCTCAGACAGATATTTACAGTCAGGGAAAAATTTCCCTGACTGTATTTTTTTCTTTACATTTTTTGTTTATAGGAATAAAATAGACCAGTAAGCAAAAAAAGAAAGTTTTTAGCGACGTTTTAAGAATTATATTAAGGAGCTGAATTGAATATGGTTAAAGCAATTGTTGGAGCGAATTGGGGCGACGAAGGAAAAGGTAAGATTACGGACATGCTGGCAGAGGAATCAGACATCGTTGTTCGTTTCCAGGGCGGCAGTAATGCTGGTCACACGATTATTAACAATTACGGAAAGTTTGCACTGCATATTCTTCCGTCAGGAGTATTCTATGATCATATTACCAGTGTTATTGGCAATGGTGTTGCATTAAATATCCAGAATCTGATCGATGAGATGAACGATCTTGTTCAGAAGGGAGTTCCGCAGCCGAAGATCCTTGTATCAGACAGAGCACAGATTATGATGCCATATCATATTTTATTTGATCAGTATGAAGAGGAACGTCTGGGCGGTAAATCCTTCGGATCGACAAAATCCGGTATTGCACCATTCTATTCAGACAAATATGCGAAAATTGGTTTCCAGGTAAATGAACTTTTTGGTGATGAAGCGGAATTGAAAGATAAAGTTTACCGCGTTCTTGAAGTGAAGAATGTTCTTGTTGAGCATTTGTATCATAAAGATCCGATCGATCCGGAAGCTGTTTTTGCAGAACTTCTCAAATATAGAGAGATGATCCGTCCATATGTTTGTGACGTATCTGTATTTTTACGTGATGCACTGAAAGAAGGTAAAAATATCCTTCTTGAAGGACAGTTGGGATCTTTGAAGGATACAGATTTCGGAATTTATCCAATGGTAACATCTTCATCAACTTTGGCATCTTACGGTGCGATCGGTGCCGGTATTCCATGCTATGAGATTAAAGATGTTATTACCGTTGTGAAAGCATACTCCAGTGCGGTTGGTGCCGGAGAGTTTGTTTCTGAAATTTTTGGAGCTGAAGCGGATGAACTGAGAAGACGCGGCGGTGACGGCGGAGAATTTGGAGCAACAACCGGACGTCCAAGACGTATGGGATGGTTTGATGCTGTAGCTTCCAGATATGGCTGTCGTGTACAGGGTGCAACAGAGGTTGCCTTGACTGTACTTGATGTTTTGGGTTACCTTGATGAATTGAAAATCTGTGTTGGATATGAAATTGACGGAGAAGTTACAAAAGATTTTCCAACAACATCCCAGCTTAAAAAGGCAAAACCGGTTTACGAAGTGCTTCCAGGATGGAAAACAGAAATCCGCGGCATTACGAAGTATGAAGATCTTCCGGAAAACTGCCGTAAATACATTGAATTTATTGAGAAAGAACTGGAAGTTCCGATCACAATGGTTTCCAATGGACCGGGACGTCATGAGATCATCCATCGTGAAAGCTTGTTAAATAAATAAGGACATACATAAGGGAGGAACTTCATCAAAAGCACCTCCCTTAAATTATGTCCTGTGTTAGCCTAAAAGATTTTCGATAACCTTAAGCAGCTGATCATTCTGCTCAGGCATCATGATACAGAAACGGAAATACTTGTTGTCAAGAAATGGGAAATCGGAACAATCGCGGATCATCATTTTTTCCTGGATCGCAGCTTCAAAAACATCCGTTGCTGTGACATTGTCGTTTAAAATTTTTACCAAAATAAAGTTTGCCTTCGGTTCGTAATAATTCACATCCTTAAATGTGTCCAGTTTTTTGCAGATACGTTCACGCTCGGATGCGATGAGCTGGCGTGTCTGGGAAATATAATCCGTATCACTGAACATGATCTCACCGGCCACAGCAGCAAGGGTATTAATGGACCATGGATCCTGACGGCCTACGACGGATTTGATTAGATCGCGGTTGCCGCAGACGGCATATCCGAGACGAAGACCCGGAGCAGCGAAAAATTTGGAGATACCGCGAAGGACGATGATATTATTATAGTATTGGGTCAATGGAATTGATGTGATGGCATTCAGATCTTCAGCGAATTCCACATAAGTTTCATCAACCAGAACATAAATACCGTTTTCCTTACAAAGATCCAGAATTTTACGCATGTCGGATCGGGAAATGGCAGTGGAAGTCGGGTTGTTCGGATTGCATATGATAAGCAGATCGATGGATTCATTCAGCTGCTTTGCAAGACTGTCCACATGGACGGAAAAGCTCCGGCTTTCATCCAGACGATAATAGCGTGAAGTGCCGCCTGCCAGAGAAACCTCCCGTTCATATTCGGAATATGTAGGACCGAGGATCAGTGCCTTATGGGGTTTCAATATCTGAATGAAAAGGGAAATGAGTTCACTGGAACCGTTGCCGACAATAATATTTTTGAAATTTGAGTCGATATATTCAGCAATGCTTTTTCTTAAAGAAGTATATTCCCTTTCAGGGTAACCTGTGATGTCGTCGATATGTTCAGCCAGCGTGGCCCGCAGTTTCGGGGAAATACCGATGGGATTCACGTTCGATGCAAAGCTGATGATCTCTTCTCGTGGAATATGGTAAATTTCCTCAATCTTTTCCAGGTCACTGCCATGAAAATGTTCAGATTTCTGTGTCATAATATTACTCCTCATTACTTTTTGTTGCACCAATATTCATTCTAGTGTTATAATCTATATTAGTACATTTTATTTGAAAATGCAAATGATAAACAGGAGAAGAAACATTGAAGGAAAAAATTAATTTATTGTCAAAAGGAATATTTGAATATGGAAGTCCGGATATTCATGTTTCGGAAAAGCAGCTCAAGCTGGAAGTGGTGACGGGCGGCTGTGTTTCCGGTGAATTTTCTGTATATTCAACGAATGGCGTAGATGTGAGGGCGAAGGTTTTTTCTTCCAATAAACAGATGCATTGCAGGGAAACAGATATTATCGGAACGGATAACCAGATTCATTTTACATTCTCCTCCGATAACCTGGAGGCAGGAGATCAGGCAGAAGGGCATATCAGTATTATCAGTAATGGAGGCGAGATTCAGATTCCATATCGGGTTTCTGTACGTTCGCCTTATTGTATGACAAGTATGGGGGAAGTTGGAAATCTTGATGATTTTTCCATGCTTGCGGAGGAGCTCTGGCTGGAAGCTGTTAATTTATTCAAGTCCAGAGATTTCTCCAAAATCTTCCTTGTGAATAAGAATCATATCCATATTTATGAAAAACTGATGAAAAGCCGGAATGTTCATCAGGCAATGGAAGAATTTCTCTATACTTTGAATAAAAAAGAGAAAGTGTCCATTTCGGTGACCCAGAGGGAAATCATTCTGAACAATTTATCATCGGCTTTGAGTGACAAGCTTGTCATTGAGAAAAACACCTGGGGCTATCAGGAGATTTTTATTTATGCCGAAGGTGATTTTCTGAGTGTTTATAAAAAACGGCTGACAACTCTGGATTTTCAGGGAAGTTATTATGAATTGGAGTATTTTATTAATCCGGATTTCTTAAAACCGGGTCATAATCGGGGCAAGATTATTCTGGAAACCTTTTCCCAGCGGATTGAGATCCGAGTGGAGTGCTGTCAGACGATCGATCGGGAGGAAGAGGAGCCGAAGGCTTCCATTGACAGCAGTATATGTCATTTATACCGCCGCTATCTGAATTGGAAGGCGGGAAAGGTGGATCTGGCGACATGGGCAAGAGAAAGCCGGGAGGATGTGGACTGCTGCAGAAATCATAGCGATGAAGTCCGATATGTGCTTTTGGAAGCCCACTTTTTATTGACGATCGGCGAGGAAGAGCAGGCGAAAGAATTGATTGGGCATATGAATGCACGTGAACTTCGCCGTTCCTCATTGCTGGAATATGCCTATTATTTGTATATTACGACACTTTACCGAGCGGAACCGGATTATAAACATTTTGTCATTACACGTTTATGGGAATTGTATGAAGGTCAGTGTGATGAATGGATCATCTTCTGGATGCTGCTTCAGTTGGATGAACGTTTGAAAACCGGCGGTCTTCATACCTTTAAACAGATGAAGTCCGAATATGACAGAGGCTGTCGCAGTCCGTTGATGTATCAGGAGGCTCTGGACTTTGCCAATGAAGATCCGTCGATTATCCGGGAGATGGACGCTTTTGAAATACAGCTTCTGCACTGGGGAACACGTCATGGTCTTTTATCGGATCTGCTGAAATATCAGTTTGCCGATCTGACTGTGCGTGAGAAAAATTATGATCCTTTAGTTCTCAAATCTATGATGAAGCTTTGTCTGGAGCATGAGAATAAAGAACTTCTGGCGGCAGTCTGCAGTATGCTGATCAAAGGCAATATGACTGAGTCAAAATACAATGTGTGGTATTTGAAGGGAATTAAACAATCACTGAAACTGACGCGGCTTTATGAATACTATATGTATTCGCTGGATGAAGCCAATGTGAAAGAGCTGCCATCGGCTGTCCTTTATTATTTTAATTATAATAACCAGTTGGATTGGATGCGGAAAGCCTTCCTGTACCGGTATATTATTCAGAATAAACAAAGAATTGAAAGAATTTTCCATTCCTATGATAATATTATAAAGGCCTTCACTTTCGAACAGTTGAGCCTTGGCAATATCGATGATAATCTGGCATATCTTTATAAATATTATGTTACAAAGGATAAGATGAACAGTAAGCTGGCCAGAGAACTCCCGGATATTTTGTTTAAATATCAGATCAACTGCGGGATTTCCGGTATTGCGAATGTGATCGTAACAATGCGGGAGATTAATAAGGAATTTGTTTATCCGCTTGTTTCAGGAAAAGCCTATGTGGATATTTTCATGGATGAGTATAATATTGCCTTTGAGGACAGAGAAGGCAACCGCTATATGCGGACGGTAGATTATACGATGGATAAATTGATGGATGAGTCCGAGTTTATTAAAGAATGTTATGAGCTGAATCCGGACAATGGCAAACTGCTTATGAATCGAAGTGAGAGAGCTCTGAAATATCAGATGATCGATGATGTATCCATTGATATTTTCAAGCGGACTTTAAAACTCGGATCGATACAAAATGAATATCGGAAGAATATTTTGAATAATCTGATCGATATTTATTATGAAAGTTATGAGGGCGAAACTCTGGAGAAATATCTCCTGCGTCTGGATATCCAGCTACTTGGAAGTGAAGAACGGGCAAGGATTATTGAATATTATATCCAGCGAGGCTTTTATGAGAAAGCCTTTGAGGCACTGAGTGCATATGGATATGAGAATATTCGGGATAAACGTCTGATGCGTTTGACTTCCCATATGATCCGCAGACGGGATTTTGAGGAAGACGAGCTCCTTCTTGAGATGGCTTTCTATACATTCAGAGCCGGCAAGTATGATGAGAATATTTTGGAATATCTGAATCGGTATTATCTTGGCACAACAAAGGATTATATGGATATCTGGTATGCGGCAGCCGAATTTGAGGTGGAAGTCCATTCGCTGGAAGAAAAGATGCTGTGTCAGGTTTTATTTACCGAGCATATGGTAGAGGAAAGCAGTGCGGTATTTGAATCCTATTACCGCAAACATCCGAATGACAAGATTGTGAGAGCTTATTTGTCATATAATGCCTATGGCTATCTTACAGGCACTCTGAATGTGAAGGAGAATATTTTCCATTACATGGAGATGGAAATGGATCAGATGGGCAAAGGCCGGGATATTTGCAGTCTGGCCATGCTTAAGTTCCTTTCCGGTAAGGTTGGAGATGAAGGTCATTACAGCGGCTGGATCTCCAGAGAGGTTCGCAGGTTTATGGACAGAGGACTGGTTCTGCCATGGTTTAAATGCTTTATGAACCAGGTGGACATTCCAAGGGAGTTGATCGACCGGGAATTTGTGCTCTATACAACAAAGCCGACCCATACGGTTAAGGTGCGGTATCGTATCGACCGGGAGGAGCAGACGGGCGAATGGAAGGAAGAGAATATGCAGAATGTCTATGGCGGTATTTTTGTAAAATCCTGGACATTGTTTGCGGGAGAGAAGCTGGTATGGCAGGCATTGGATCATGATGGTGAGGATATCATTGTGACAGAGAGTAAAGAGATCTGTCCACAGGTTCAGTGTGAAGGCGATATGAAGACAGGTATGGATTATATTAATAGTATGATCCTTCAGGAAGAGTTTAACGATTATAACGCTTTTTACCGGACAGCCAGTGAATATAACCGGATTCGCTCTATGGCAGAAAGTGTATTTGAAGTGTTATAAAAAGATTAGAGGAAGAAAAGGGCGTGTTTATGGATAATCGGGTAAAAAAACTGATTTTGGGATACGATCTGTGCAATGATTATATTCAGATCAGCTGCTATAACCAGAAAACACAGGATATGGATACCATTTGTTATATTGGCGAAAAGATGCTGGAACGGATTCCGACAGTGCTTTGCAGGCTTTATGACGAAGGGGCTTCATGGGTTTGCGGGTATGAAGCCTGGAAGGCTGTCAATGAACAGCGGGGGGTGCTCGTAGAAAATTTTGTGGATGCACTTGAGCCTAAAAAGGAGATTACGGTTGACGGTGATTATTATTCGAGTGCAGAACTGACACGTATTTTTATTATAGAAAGTTTAAAACTGGTCAACAAATATTATCCACATTGGGAAGTCGATCATCTGACCATCTCAGTGGAGACATTGGGAAAGAATACGATTAAAGCTCTGGAGCCATTGTATGATATGATGCATCTGGCTCCGGAATCCCTGACGGTGATCAATCATGTCACTGCTTATGAGCATTATGCTTTGAATCAGAAAAAGGAATTGTGGCAGCACGATGTGGGATTATTTGATTATTCCCGCCGAGGAATGACCTATTACCATTTGACCATATCAAAAAAACGCAAACCGATTGCTGCAAAGGCACTGACCATTCCTTTGCAGGAGTATTTTGACGGCAGTGAGATTGGGCTAATGGCACCGCCTGAGTTGGACCGGAGATTTCTCGAGGCGGTTCGTAAGGTGACAGCCAATAAAATCATTTCGACGGTCTATCTGACCGGAGAAGGTTTTGAGGGAGATTGGGCAAAGATTTCGCTGAAGACCCTCTGCCATCATCGAAAGGGCTTTATCGGGTCAAATATTTTCTCAAGGGGAGCCTGCTATTATAGTCTGAGAGATGCAGGACTGCTGCCGGAGGATAATTTTGTCGCCCTGAATGAAGATGTTCTTTCGAAAAGTATTTATATTCAGGGAAGTATTCATCGGGAGATTGTGAACGAAGAACTTGTTACGGCCGGTCAGGTCTGGTATGATGTTCATGCGGAAACATTTTTCATTCCGGATGGCATGGATCATGTGACCCTTCATTTGATGGATTATCTGACCCGGAGTGAACGGTCCATTCCGATTTCTCTGGAAGATACAGAAACAGATAAGGAACGTCCGGATAAAACAAGACAGATGGCACTCCAGCTGGATTTTGAAGATGCGTCCCATTGTCATATACGTGTGACGGATCAGGGCTTTGGTGAGTTCTATCCGCCGTCCGGTCAGGTGACCGATGCTGTTTTTGATATTTATGATGAAACGCTGAGTGATCAGGGTGTTCAGGAACCGGGAAGACTGATCCTTATCAAAGGAAAGAAGAATACCATACCGTATCATTTTGGATTGAGCGGTATACAGATATATAGCCTTGAAGAACTTTGCTATTATGTTTATAATCATATTTATGCCGTCAGTGAAGAAACCTTTGGTGATGATCTGATTTACTGGATCGAGAAGAATATGGAAGCAAAACCATTGGTGCGACGGCTGCGTGAGGCGAAGAGAAACCGAAGAAGTCTGAAAGAGATGGTTCGGATTCTTTTTATGTCCGTTGATTATTATTCGAAGGACGAGATTCGTCTTCTTCTGAAAAAGATTGAAGAAATCGAAATGCAGAACCCGATCGAAACGCGAAAGGTGGAGGCGGATAATTATCTGCGTTATGGCAGAAATCTGGAAGCTTTGAAGACTTATAAAAAAGTCGAGCTGATGATGAATGATGAAGAAGATATGGTGACAAGAGAGTTTCAGGGAAATGTTTTTCATAATATGGGGATTGCCTATGCCCGTCTGGCAGATGGTGAGGCTGCGCTGAAGTGCTTTAAACAGGCTTATGAATGGAATGATTCGCAGGCATCCAGGGATGCGTGGCTTATGATGCTTGCCATATTGGGCAGGGAAGATGCGATGCGTCAGGAGATGAACCGGATGCTGATGCGGCCGGAGGATGTTTCTGTATTATGCAAAAAGCTGAAGGATGCCAGAGATATGACAGAAAGTGAGCCGGTTTCCAGGATGTTGGACCATATGAAGGGCATCCACAGTGAAGATGAGTGGGATGCAATGAAACCGGAGATCATTGAATGGCTGGAAGGGCAGAAATCCGACTTCCGAAACTGAACAGGATCCCATACAGAATTCACAGTTGGTTTTGTAAAACCTTAATAAGAATAACAGGTATTTAAAATATAAGGAGGCAGCTATGATTATTGCAAAAAGTACCGATAAAGCTTATCTTACAGAAATGACACTGGAGGGAACGAAGGTGCATCCGGTTTATGCGGATCAGCCTGTAAAATCCGGTGGAGGCGGACAGGATATGCGTCCGGGACAGCTTTTACTCAGCAGTTATGCAGCCTGCATCAATATTACGCTCTGCCAGTTGTTAAAAGAAGAGAATCTTCCATATGAGGCAGTGAATGTGACGGTCGATATGGACAACTCTGAAGAGGGTGTAACCAAGCTTTACCGCAAAATCGATATCGTATCCGATATTCCTCAGGAAAAGAAGGATGAACTGATGGAGCGTGTAAAAAGATGTCCGGTATGTAAAATTCTGAATAACAGAAAAGAATTTTATGATTTATAATATATATTTTAGAGGAGGAAAAAAAGATGCAGTTGGAAAAAACATATAACCCAGCGGCCATTGAAGATAAACTTTATCAAAAGTGGATCGAAAATAAATACTTCCATGCGGAAGTAGACAGAAGTAAGGAGCCATTTACCATTGTGATTCCGCCGCCAAATATTACAGGTCAGCTCCACATGGGACATGCTCTGGATAATACATTACAGGATATTTTGATCCGTTGGAAACGTATGCAGGGATATAATGCGCTCTGGCAGCCGGGAACAGACCATGCAAGTATCGCAACAGAGGTTAAGATTCTTGAAAAGATGAAGGAAGAAGGTCTTAGCAAACAGGATCTGGGACGAGAGGCTTTCCTTGAAAGAGCATGGGACTGGAAAAAGGAATACGGCGGACGTATTATCAGCCAGTTAAAGAAACTGGGCTCTTCCTGTGACTGGGACAGAGAACGTTTTACAATGGATGAAGGCTGTAATAAAGCTGTTGAAGAGGTATTTGTACGTCTTCACGAAAAAGGGCTTATTTATAAAGGTGCCCGTATCATTAACTGGTGTCCGGTATGTAAGACATCCATCTCAGATGCTGAGGTAGAATATGAAGATCAGGCAGGACATTTCTGGCATATTAATTATCCGGTTGTAGGATCCGATGAAATGGTTGAAATCGCAACAACCCGTCCGGAAACAATGCTTGGCGATACAGCGGTTGCTGTACATCCGGATGATGAAAGATACCAGCACCTGATCGGCAAGAAGGTTCTTCTGCCAATCGTAAATAAAGAAATTCCTGTAGTAGCAGATGAATATGTAGATAGAGAATTTGGTACAGGTGTTGTTAAGATTACACCTGCACACGACCCTAATGACTTTGAAGTGGGCAAGAGACATAATCTTGAACAGATCAATATTATGAATGATGATGCAACGATCAATGAAATGGGCGGCAAATATGCAGGTATGGACCGCTATGAAGCCCGTAAGGCTATTGTGGAAGACTTAAAAGAACTTGGACTTCTCGTTCGTGTTGAAGATCATAATCACAATGTTGGTACCCATGACCGCTGTAAAACAACGGTTGAGCCGCTCATTAAACAGCAGTGGTTTGTAAAGATGGAAGAACTGGCAAAACCAGCCATTGAAGCATTGAAGAAGGGCGATTTAAAATTCGTTCCGGAACGTTTTGACAAGACATATCTCCACTGGCTTGAAAATATCCGCGACTGGTGTATTTCCCGTCAGCTCTGGTGGGGACATCGGATTCCTGCATATTACTGTGAGGACTGCGGTGAGATCATGGTTGCACGAAAGGCCGATGCACCATGCACCTGTTCCAAATGCGGCAGCAATCATATTGTTCAGGATGAAGATACTCTGGATACATGGTTCAGCTCTGCACTTTGGCCATTCTCCACATTAGGCTGGCCGGATAAAACAGAAGATCTGGATTATTTCTATCCGACAAATGTTCTTGTTACAGGTTATGATATTATTTTCTTCTGGGTTATCCGTATGGTATTCTCCGGACTTGAGCATATGGGAGAAGTTCCTTTTGATACTGTACTGATCCATGGTCTTGTACGTGATTCCCAGGGACGTAAGATGAGTAAGTCTCTTGGAAATGGTATTGATCCATTGGAAGTTATTGACAAATATGGTGCCGATGCTTTGAGATTTACATTGATAACTGGTAATGCACCTGGCAATGATATGCGTTTCTACTGGGAACGTGTCGAAGCAAGCCGTAACTTTGCCAATAAAGTATGGAATGCATCTCGTTTCATGCTTATGAATTTTGAACAGGCTGAGGAAGCTGGTATTTCCATTGATAATGTGACATTGGATGATCTGACACAGGCAGATAAATGGATCTTATCCAAGGCAAATACCCTTGCCAAAGAGGTTACAGCCAATATGGATAAATACGAACTCGGTATTGCTGTTCAGAAACTTTATGATTTCATTTGGGAAGAATTCTGTGACTGGTATATTGAAATGGTTAAACCACGTCTTTACAATAATGAGGATCAGACAAAGGCAGCAGCTCTCTGGACATTGAAGACGGTTCTCATCCAGGCATTGAAACTTCTTCATCCATATATGCCGTTTATTACAGAAGAGATTTTCTGCAATGTACAGCAGGAAGAAGAATCCATTATGATCTCTTCCTGGCCGGTTTATAAAGAAGAATGGAACTTTGAAGCTGATGAAAATGCGGTAGAAACGATCAAAGCTGCTGTTCGTGGTATCCGTAATGTCCGTACAGGCATGAATGTTCCGCCGAGCAAGAAAGCAAAAGTGATCGTTGTATCTGAAAATAAAGACGTTCAGAATATCTTTGAAAACGGAAAGGTATTCTTTGCAACATTGGCATATGCGAGTGAAGTTGTGATCCAGTCGGATGAAACCGGTATTGAGAAGGATGCGGTATCCACAGTGATCCATCAGGCCGTTATTTATATGCCATTTGCAGAGCTTGTGGATATTGCTGAGGAAAAAGCACGTCTTCAGAAAGAAGTCGATAAGCTTCATAAAGAGATTGCAAGAGCATCCAGCATGCTGAACAATCCAAACTTTGTCAGCAAGGCACCGGAAGCTAAGATTCAGGCTGAACGTGATAAGCTGGACAAATATACTCAGATGTTAAAACAGGTTGAAGAGAGATTGGAAGCTTTGAGCTGATGATTGAGAATATTGTAGATTATTTATATCAGATCCCCCGGTTTGCAAGAACCGGGGGTCTTGAACAAACCCGGGAAAGACTTCGTATTCTTGGAAGTCCTGAAAAAAGTTTTCATTATATTCACATAGCAGGAACAAATGGCAAGGGATCGACCTGTGCCTATATGGAATCCGCATTGCGTCATATGGGATATAAAACCGGTTTGTTCACATCGCCCCATCTGGTGCGTATCAACGAACGCATCCGTATCAATAATGAGGAAATTACGGATGAGGCCTTTGCGGATGCATTTTACAAAGTGAAAGCTCTGATTGACAGACAGGCGGCAGAGGGGATACCTCATCCGACTTTTTTTGAATTTATCTATCTGATGGCCATGTGTGCCTTTAAAGAAGCAGGAATTGAATATGGTATTATTGAGACTGGACTGGGCGGTAGGATGGATCTGACAAATGCGGTGGAAAAACCGGATCTGACATTGATCACTTCCATCAGTCTGGATCATACAGCCATTCTTGGAGATTCTATTGATAAAATTGCTGCTGAAAAAGCCGGTATTATAAAAAAAGAAGTGCCGATCGTCTTTCTTGATAAGGAAAAGGCTGTGACCCGGGTCATTTGTGAAAAGGCAGAGCAGATGGGCAGTGCCCGCTTTCCTGTACAAATGCAGTGGACAAAGAACTTTTCTGTAAAATCGGGAAAGATTCACTTTTCATGTCAGAGTCCTTATTTTGAAGATGAGGATATGACGTTAAATACGGTCGGACTGTATCAGGTGGAAAATGCCTGCTTGGCACGAACAGGGCTGGAGATATTGCGTCAGGAAGGAAAGCTCTCAATGCCGGAGGCGGATTTTGTCCGGTCTGTCCGGGAAGGGATGGAAGACATGGTCTGGCCGGGACGTATGGAGATGGTTCTTGATAACGTGTATGTGGATGGAGCCCATAATGATGACGGTATCCGGGAACTGGTACATTCGGTTGAGGATGTTTTTGAAGGTCAGGATATTTATCTTGTTTTTGCTGTGGCTGAGGATAAAGATTATCAGGAGATGATTCATCATTTGAGCCAGATCCGTCAGTTAAAAGGTGTTATTATAACGGAGATCAATAATGGACGCCGACGGGATTTTCATGAAGTGATGGATATTTTTAAGAAAAACTGGCATGGAAGGATCCAGGGCACATATAATGTAAATGAGGCTATCATGACCGGACAGGAATGGAAGGGAAAGGATGGCATTTTGATCTGTACAGGCTCTCTCTATCTGGTTGGCCATGTGAAAGAAATTCTGGGAGGAATTTAGATGATTAACTTTGATGAAGAACTGAAAAAATACAAACCAAGTCTTGAAGTGGATCAGGCTGAGGAGGCTATCCAGAGAAATGACCTCAGGGATGTGATCGATATCGTCGAAGAGATGATGCAGGAAGTCCGACGGGATCCAAGGCGTTTTAAACAATATTAGGAGGGGCTTGTATGAATTGTCCAAAATGCGGTACACCCCTTGAAAATACATATCGATGTCCGAACTGTCACCATGAAGAAGGCACGCTGAAACGTATTTTACGAGCCTCAAATTATCATTACAATGAAGGTCTGGCCAAGGCGAAGGTACGGGATTTAAGTGGTGCGATCACATCGCTGCAGATGAGTTTGAAATACAATAAACGCAACACAAATGCACGAAATCTTCTTGGTCTGGTCTATTTTCAGATGGGTGAGACGGTAGAGGCTCTGGGAGAATGGGTCATCAGTGTTCATTTTCAGGAGAAAAATAATATTGCCAGAAACTATATTAAACGAATCCAGGACAATCAGGGACAGCTCCAGGTGATCAACAATACGATCCAGAATTATAATCTGGCCTTGAAGTATCTGGACGAGGGAAACAGCGACCTTGCAGTTATCGAATTGAAGAAGGTTGTCAATCTGAATCCGAATTATATTCGTGCTTATCAGCTTCTGGGACTTTTATATATCCAGCGCAAACAGTATTCTGCGGCGAAAAAAATTCTTTCGGCGGCTTTGAAGCTGGACAGAAATAATCTGACGACCGTTCGATATATGAATGAATTGTCCGGATATACCGGACAGAAAAAGAAGAATAAGGAAGTGGAAAAGGCAAAATCTTCCTTTGTGCAGATTAAAGATCCGAACCCGATTGTCATTGAACGAACGGCAAGCAGTTATACGGACTTTAATACAAGTACATTGTCCTTTGTAAATATTCTGATCGGTATTATTATCGGTGCGGCGGTTGTTGGCCTTTTGCTCGTACCATCCATTCAGAAAACAAAGGCTGCCGAATATAATCAGGCGATTGTAGAATACAGCGGTCAGATTTCGGAACGTAATAAGCAAATTGCTAATTTACAAAATGAAATCGATGCATTATCGGAAGAAAACAGCAAGCTGAACAGCGACAGAGACAATGTGGACAGTCTTGCAGACAATGGTCATAATGAAAATCTTCTGATCAAAGCGGCAAAGGCGTATCTGGATAACGATTTTATGACAGCGGGTACCACATTGGCAGAGGTTGACAAAAGTCTTCTGGAAGAGGCGGATGCCCAGGCTGTCTATGATTTTCTGCTGGCAAAGACAAGCGATACGGTTTACAGTGGATTATATGCGGAGGCCTATCAATTGTATACGGATAAAGATTATATGAATGCGGTGACTCTGTTTAAGAAGGTTTTAAACCTGAAACCGGATTCGGTTGAAGCATGGTATTATATGGGACGGTCTTATCAGTATCTGACAGATTTTGAACAGGCAAGAAATTGTTATAATACCATTCTTGAAAATTACAGTGACAGTGAGTATGCAGATGATGCGCGCAGTTACTTAAGTCAGATTGAAAACCGTACAGAGGGAAATTAAATAATATATGACAAAAGATGAATTCTATTAAAGGGTTCATCTTTTTTAATTTTTGGAGGTATAAAGCATGGAAAGAGATTATGAGATCAGAGATTCCTATTTGATCATTCACATAGGAAAAGAGCTGGATCACCACCGTACAGAACAATTACGGGCATGTATGGCTAAAATTGACAGGGAGCGAGAGATTAAGAATATGATTTTTGATTTTTCAGACACCACATTTATGGACAGTTCCGGTGTGGGTATGATCATTGGCCGATACAGAGATCTGTCCATGAGCGGAGGATCGGTATATGCAGCCGGCGTATGTCCGGTCGTTGAAAAACTTTTTTATGTTTCCGGACTGCACAAAATCATCAAAGTCTATTCAAGTGTGGAGGATGTTTTTAATGGACAGAAATGAAATGAAAGTTATATTCGGCAGTTCTTCTGAAAATGAAAGCTTTGCCAGAATTGTCATTGCAGCCTTTGTATCCCGTCTGGATCCGACACTGGAAGAACTGGCAGATATAAAGACGGCTGTCTCTGAGGCTGTGACGAACAGTATCATACATGGTTATCCAGACGATTCTGGTGAGATTGAAATGCGAAGCTGGATAAGGGATTCGGAAGTTTTTGTAGAGATTGTGGATTTTGGCGTGGGCATTAAAGATGTGGAAAAAGCGATGGAGCCAATGTATACGACACGACCGGAACTGGATCGTTCGGGTATGGGATTTGCCTTTATGGAAGCTTTTATGGACGAATTACAGGTAGAGTCTGAACCGGGAAAAGGAACAAGGATCGTAATGAAAAAAAAGCTGGGAGTGGTCTGAACATATATGGAATTTCTTGAATTGCTTTTAGCCGCAAAATCAGGGGATAAACAATCAAGAGATTTACTTGTGGAAAAAAATATGGGACTTGTATGGAGTGTTGTTCGCAGATTTGCACACCGGGGTTATGAAATGGAAGATCTGTTTCAGATCGGGGTGATCGGTCTGATGAAGGCTATCGATTATTTTGATACCAGTTATGATGTGAAATTTTCCACCTATGCTGTCCCGATGATCTCCGGAGAGATCAAACGATTTTTGAGGGATGATGGGATGATCAAGGTCAGCCGGTCTTTGAAGGAACATTCCTGGAAGATTCAGAAAGCGAGAGAACAGCTCCATCATGAACAAGGGCGGGAGGCATCATTGAGTGAATTATGTGCATGTACCGGATTGGAGCCGGAGGATGTGATCACTGCCATGGAATCGGGCTGTGAAGTAGAGTCTCTGAATAAGGTCATTTTTCAAAATGATGGTCAGCCGGTCCGACTTGTGGACAAGCTCGTTGAGAAAAAGGACAGCCATGGAGAGCTGTTGGACCGGCTCTTGATCGAGGAACTGTTGGACAATCTGGATGCGAAGGAGCGGGAACTGATTATTTTGCGCTATTATTGCAACGAAACTCAGAGCCGGATCGCCGAATATCTAGGTGTTTCTCAGGTGCAGGTATCCCGTATGGAAAAGCGGGTGCTGAGGCTCATGCGTGAGATTATGAATGGGTCATAATTTGCAAAATAAGATTGCAATTGTTCCGTATGCGGGTGTATTATAGAGTACAAGAGGGGTAAACATCATATAAATACTTAGGAGGAAAAGGAAGATGAAAATTAGTTTATTGGAGCCGATTGGTGTATCAAAAGAAGTATTGGATGAGCTTTCCAAAGGCCTCATTGAAAGAGGACATGAATTCACATTTTATGACACAAAAACAACCGATGTGGAAGAATTAAAAAAACGTTCCGCAGGCTGCGATATCGTTATGATCGCAAACAATCCATACCCTGCAGAAGTGGTTGAATCTGCCGATGCATTGAAAATGATTTCTGTCGCATTCACAGGCATCGATCATATCGGTGTGAAGGCTTGTAAAGATAGAGATATTATGATCTGTAATTCTGCCGGTTATTCCAATCAGACCGTTGCAGAATTAGTGATCGGAATGGCGATTGCCGGTTTGAGAAATATGGCAAAGGCTAATGATGTGGTACGCCATGGCGGCACAAGTGCTGGTATCGGCGGACGTGAAATCTGCGGACGCACCGTAGGTATTATCGGACTTGGTAAGATCGGTATGGTTGCGGCAAAACTGTTCCAGGCCTTCGGAGCTAAGGTGATCGCATATAACCGCAGTGAAAAGGAAGAGGCAAAAGCACTTGGTATCGAGTATAAATCACTGGATGAAGTATTATCCGAAAGTGATATCATTTCTTTAAATATGCCGTTAAATGACAGCACGAGAGGCTTTATCAGTGCAGAAAAGATTGCATTGATGAAACCGGATGCAGTATTTATCAACTGTGCCCGCGGTCCAATCGTCGATAATGCGGCATTGGCAAAAGCTTTGAATGAAGATAAGCTCGGTTTTGCATGTGTGGACGTATTTGATATGGAACCACCGATTCCGGAAGATTATCCACTGCTTTCTGCAAAGAATACCTTATTGACACCACATCAGGCGTTCATCTCAGAGGAATCTATGATTCGTCGTGCAAAGATCGTATTTGACAATGTTTATGCATATCTGGACGGTGCACCGGTGAATGTCTGCAAATAATTGAATAAAATTATTGGATGATATACATCTCCTGAAAGTCATATTTCGGGAGATGTATTTTTTTATGCGGAAAAGGAATAATAAGGTTCAAAGGAGGCTGTGCAGATGGATAAAAAAGAGTATCAGGAGTATGTGGAAAATATAACACCAAAAGTCAATGGCTGGGTATCTTTTTTGAAGGCCTTTGTAAGCGGCGGTATCATTTGCGTCATTGGTCAATGTATTCACGACTGGTTTGAAAACCAGGGACTTATGCATACCCTTGCGAATAATTATACAATCCTTATTTTAGTTTTGATCAGTGTTTTGCTGACGGGTCTGAATCTTGTGGGGCCGATCACGAAGTTTGCAGGGGCAGGATATCTTGTGCCCATTACAGGATTTGCCAATTCTGTCGCATCCTGTGCTATAGAATTTAAACGGGAAGGACAGGTTTTTGGTGTGGGCAGTCAGATTTTTAATATTGCCGGACCGGTTATTTTATACGGCATTGTGACAAGCTGGTTTTTCGGTCTTATTTACTGGATATTAATAACGATTGGAATCATATAGGTTTTGGAGGAGAGCAGGATGGGAGAAAAACGACGGGGAAAATACACGATTACATTTGAACAGCCGCCACTGATCAAAAGCTATGCTTCGGTGGCAGGTCAAAAAGAAGCCGAAGGTCCTTTGGCGGATTATTTTGACATGATATGTGAGGATCCGATGATGGGCAAGGAAAGCTGGGAAGAGGCGGAAGGCGCTCTTCAGTATCAAGCGGTTTTAAAGGCGTTGGATAAAGCCTTTTTGTGTCCGGAGGATGTGAATTATCTTTTCGCAGGTGATCTGCTGGGTCAGACCATCGCCACCTCCTTTGGAGTGATGGAGCTTCAGATTCCCCACTTTGGTCTGTATGGTGCCTGTTCCACTATGGGCGAGTCACTTAGTCTGGCGGCCATGGCTATTGATGGAGGATTTGCAGAGCGGGCAGTGGCCGTCACTTCCAGCCATTATGCCAGTGCGGAAAAGCAGTTCCGATATCCATTAGCTTATGGCAATCAGCGTTCACTGGCGGCATCATGGACGGTTACCGGAAGTGGTGCCCTGGTTTTGGAAAGTGCTGACCTGGGATCCAAACAGGCAGCAGATCAATGTGTGCGTATCCATGCGGTCACGACAGGAAAAATAATTGATTATGGGATTAAAGATTCTCAAAATATGGGCGCGTGTATGGCACCGGCAGCCGCCTTTGTCATTGGAAATCATTTGAGAGATATGAATCGGCAGCCGGAGGATTATGACCGGATCATTACAGGGGATCTGGGACGGGTTGGACAGAAGATTCTTTTTGAACTGATGCGGGAGGAAGGCTTTAACATTGAAGATTATCATATGGACTGCGGCATCGAAATTTTTGATGCTGAAACGCAGGATACGCATGCCGGCGGCAGTGGCTGTGGCTGTTCGGCAGTGACTTTGTGCGGTTATATTATGAAAAAGTTGGAGACAGGAGAGTGGAAACGGGTGCTTTTTGTGCCTACGGGGGCATTATTATCCAAAGTCAGTTTCAATGAGGGATTTACGATTCCCGGAATTGCCCATGGTGTGGTTTTGGAAAAAGGTTGATATT
>JAXJRF010000136.1:0-11182 GCA_036310765.1 Frisingicoccus sp. | reverse complement strand
TCCTTATGCAGGTCGGCATCTTTAATAAGGAATTTACGACCGTAGCGGACAAATACGTATTCAAAGTCGCCTTGCCCCTTTATGTATTTAAGGATATTGCCACAGCCGATATTTATGAAATGTTTGATGCCAAATTTGTCATCTTCTGCTCCGTCAGTACAACCTTAATGTTTCTTGGCGTTTGGGCTTTCGCCCACTGGTACTGCCGAAATGACAAATCCATGATCGGTGCCTTCTCCCAGGCGGCTGCCCGCGGAAGTGCCGCCATCCTTGGCATCGCCTTCGTAGAAAATATCTACGGTACCTCCGGTATGGCACCTATGATGATCGTATCCGCAGTTCCGCTTTATAATATTTTTGCAGTTATTTTCCTGACCTTCGGGGCAGAGGATGCCGATAACATCGACCGGAAATCAAATATTAAAAAAGCGTTTATCAACGTCATTAAAAATCCGATCATTATCGGAATTGTAGCCGGTGCCGTTTTTGCATTTTTCCGTATTCCGATTCCTTACATACCTTTAAAAGTCATCAGCAATATCGGCGGAACAGCCAGCCCGATCGCTTTACTTGTTGTCGGTGCAACTTTTGAAGGACGAAAAGCTCTGGCAAAGATCAAACCAAGCGTTGTGGCAACCATAATCAAACTGGTCATCATCCCACTGATCTTTTTCCCATTTGCCATTTTATTCGGATTCCGGGGAAGTGAACTTGTTGCTATCCTCGTCATGCTCGGCTCTCCGACAACCGTCAGCTGTTATATTATGGCGAAAAATATGAAGAACGATTATGTACTTACGTCCAGTATTATCGTTATGGCGACACTGCTGTCATCCATTACATTGACAGCCTGGATTTTTGTACTGAAGAGTATGGCTCTCATATAAAAATTATAAATTATAAAAGTTAGAAAGGATTACTATATATGACACAAGAAAATCATTACGATGCCGGCAGTATCTCGGTGCTGGAAGGTCTGGAGGCTGTCCGAAAACGACCGGGTATGTATATCGGCAGCGTTTCCCGAAAAGGTCTGAACCATTTAATCTATGAAATCGTCGACAATGCGGTGGACGAACACCTCGCCGGATTCTGTGACCGTATCCATGTCACACTGAACAAGGACGGCTCTGCAACCGTCGAGGATAACGGCCGCGGTATCCCTGTAGATATGCACGAAAAAGGTGTTCCCGCAGAACGTCTCGTATTTACAACACTCCATGCCGGCGGTAAGTTTGATGACTCGGTTTACAAAACAAGCGGCGGTCTTCATGGTGTAGGCTCTTCCGTTGTCAACGCTCTGTCCGAATGGATGCGGGTGGAAATTTCCAGAAACGGAGCCATTCATCGTGATGCCTTTGAACGGGGCGTTCCTGTTGTTGAATTGGAAAATGGATTGCTTCCCGTTCTTGGCAAAACGCGAAAAACCGGAACAAAGATTACCTTCCTTCCGGATGCTGAAATTTTTGAAAAAACCCGTTTCAAAGAAGATGAAGTCATCAGCCGACTCCATGAAACAGCTTATTTAAACCCGAATCTTACGATCATCTATGATGATCTGCGTGAAAGCACACCGGAACATCTGGAATTTCATGAGCCGGACGGTATTATCGGTTTTATTAAAGATCTGAACAAACACAAAGAATGTGTCTGCGATGTCATTTATTTTAAAGGCGAGGCTGAGGGAATTCAGGTGGAGGCAGCATTCCAGTATGTGAATGAATTTCACGAAAATGTTCTCGGCTTCTGCAATAATATTTACAATGCGGAGGGCGGTACCCATATTACCGGTTTCAAGACAGCTTTCACAACCATTATGAACAGCTATGCAAGAGAATTAAATATTTTAAAAGATAAGGATGCCAACTTTACCGGCGCCGATATAAGAAATGGCATGACAGCCATTGTTTCCATTAAACATCCGGATCCCCGTTTTGAAGGTCAGACAAAAACCAAGCTGGACAATCAGGATGCGGCCAAAGCAACCGCCAAGATCACCGGCGACGAACTGCCAAGATACTTTGACAAAAATCTTGACACTCTGAAAAATGTTCTGGCATGTGCAGAAAAGGCGGCAAAAATCCGTAAGACTGAAGAGCGTGCCAAAACCAATCTCCTCTCCAAGCCTAAATTTTCCTTTGACTCCAACGGAAAACTGGCTAACTGCGAAAGCCGCGATCCATCCATCTGCGAAATTTTCATTGTCGAGGGAGATTCCGCCGGCGGTTCCGCCAAAACTGCCCGCAACCGTCATTATCAGGCCATACTGCCGATTCGCGGTAAAATATTAAACGTTGAAAAGGCAAGCATCGATAAAGTCCTTGCTAACGCCGAGATTAAAACAATGATCAACGCCTTTGGCTGCGGTTTTTCCGAAGGTTATGGAAATGACTTTGATATTACAAAATTGCGTTATGACAAAATCATTATTATGGCCGATGCGGATGTGGATGGTGCCCATATTTCCACATTACTTCTCACCCTCTTCTACCGTTTCATGCCCGAACTGATTTTTGAAGGTCATGTGTATATTGCCATGCCTCCCCTTTATAAAGCTATGCCGTCCAAAGGTCCGGAGGAATACCTCTACGATGATGCGGCATTGGAAAAATACCGCAAAACCCACAAAGGTACGTTTACTTTACAGCGTTATAAAGGTCTTGGTGAAATGGATGCAGAACAATTATGGGAAACAACATTGAACCCTGAGACACGCATTCTGAAACGTGTGGAAATCGAAGATGCACGCATGGCATCAGACATTACAGAACTTTTGATGGGAACGGATGTCCCGCCAAGAAAAGCATTTATTTATCGGCATGCCCATGATGCCGAACTGGATATTTAGGAGGTAGACCCATGGAAAAAAATTCTTTTAAAGAGCAGATTATCCGAACCGAATATTCGGATATCATGCAGAAATCCTATATTGATTATGCCATGAGTGTCATTATTGCCCGTGCCCTCCCGGATGTTCGTGACGGATTAAAACCTGTACAACGCCGAACCCTTTATGATATGTATGAGCTTGGCATCCGCTATGATAAGCCTTATCGTAAATCCGCCCGTATCGTCGGCGATACGATGGGTAAATATCATCCGCATGGCGACAGTTCTATTTATGATGCCCTCGTTGTCATGAGTCAGGACTTCAAAAAAGGCGAACCCCTCGTTGACGGACATGGTAACTTTGGTTCCATCGAGGGGGATGGTGCGGCTGCCATGCGTTATACGGAGGCCCGACTCCATAAGATTACTCAGGAGGCCTTTTTAACCGATCTGGATAAAAATGTTATTGACTTCCAACCAAACTTTGACGAAACCGAAAAAGAACCGGTTGTCCTCCCTGCACGTATCCCAAATCTTCTGATCAATGGTGCCGAAGGTATTGCTGTCGGAATGGCAACAAGCATTCCTCCCCATAATACTGGCGAGGTCATTGATGCTGTTCTCGCCTACATGAAAAATCCGTCCATTACTACGGAAGAATTACTCCAAATCATGCCGGGACCGGATTTTCCGACAGGTGGCATTGTCACCAACAAAGATGAACTGCTTTCCGTCTATGAAACTGGTCAGGGTAAGATCAAACTTCGAGGTAAAGTGGAAGTTGAAAAAATCAAAGGCGGACGTGAACAACTCGTTATCACCGAAATTCCCTACACAATGATCGGTGCAGGCATCGGCAAGTTTCTGAATGATGTCTATGCCCTCGTTGAAAGCAAAAAAACATCGGATATCGTAGACATTTCCAACCAGTCCTCCAAAGAGGGCATCCGGATCGTCCTTGAACTGAAACGAAACAGTGACGTTGAAAATCTTAAAAATATGCTTTATAAGAAAACCCGTCTGGAAGATACTTTCGGTGTGAATATGCTGGCAGTTGCCGGTGGTCGTCCGGAAACACTCGGACTGAAAGCTATCATTGAAAATTTCCTTGATTTTCAGTATGACATCAACACCCGCAAATATCAGCATCTGCTGATCAAAGAACAGGAGAAACGGGAAATTCAGGAAGGTCTGATCAAGGCCTGTGATGTGATCGATCTCATCATCGAAATTCTGCGTGGTTCAAAGAATATCAAGCAGGCCAAAAACTGTCTTGTAAACGGTGTGACCGAAGGTATTCGTTTTAAAACAAAAACATCGGAACGCAATGCAAAAAAACTGCATTTCACAGAAAATCAGGCCTCTGCCATTCTTGAAATGCGATTGTATAAACTGATCGGTCTTGAAATTGAAGCTCTTCAGAAAGAGCATGAGACAACTTTGAAAAATATTGCAAAATATGAAGATATTCTGGAAAATCATTCCAGTATGTCTAAAGTGATCACAAAGGAACTGGAGCAATTTAAACAGGAATATTCGCATACAAGAAAAACCCAGATCATCAATGCCAAAGAGGCGGTCTTTACAGAAAAGAAATTCGAAGAAACAGAAGTTGTTTTCCTGATGGATCGTTTCGGCTACTGCCGTACCGTTGATGTGCCAACCTTTGAGCGAAACAGGGACGCTGCTGTTTCCGAAAGTAAATACATTATCCAGTGTATGAACACAGACAAGCTTTGCCTCTTCACCGATGTCGGACATATGCATTCCATTAAGATGTCGGATCTTCCTTACGGTAAGTTTCGTGATAAAGCAATCCCGATTGATAACTTCGGTAATTATAAGAGCAGTGATGAAACATTGGTTTATGTGGACAGCCTAACCCACATCATGGCCAGCCGTCTCCTCTTTACAACGGAACAGTCCTGGATGAAACTGGTAAATGGCTCCGAATTCAATGCCTCAAAACGAACCATTGCATCCACCAAACTGTCTGAAAATGATAAAGTCATTTCCGTTGTTCCGATTGAAGATATGACCCATGTCGTTCTTCGAACCCACAAAGGTGTCTTCTTGAAGTTTGAAATTGACGAGGTCGCCGAAAAGAAAAAGGGTGCTGTCGGTGTGCGCGGTATCAAACTGACTTCCGGGGATTTCCTTGAGGAAACCTATCTTTTAAATAAGGATCATGAAACCCTCATTACCTACAATGAAAAAATCATGTCTCTGAACAAACTGAAAGCTGCCCACCGCGACGGTAAAGGTACAAAAGTTCGTGTATAAATATTTCAGGCACCGACTTCCGGTAATTTCCCGGAGCGGTGCCTGTTTTTTGTCTTATGCCACATGACTTGTATGGCTGCCTGTTTTCGATCGGTTTGTTAATCGTTCATACTCCCGCAATTTCTGTTCTTCTTCCCGACTCAGATAGGTAGGTACCTGAATCTGGATCGTTACATATTCATCGCCTTTGACGGATGCATCCTTCATTGAAACGACGCCCTTATTTCTCAGACGGATCTTACTTCCTGACTGGGTTCCTTTTGGAATCTTACAGATCACCTTGCCATAAAGGGTCGGTACTTCTGCCTCACCTCCAAAAACTGCCGTTGTAAATGGAATCGCTGCTGCTGTATAAATATCCATACCCCTTCTTTCATATCCCGGTTTTTCCAAGATATGAACCTTTAACAGCAAATCGCCTGCTTCTCTTCCGTTATATCCCGGTTGTCCCTTACCTCTCAGACGTACACTCATGCCTTCGTCGATTCCCGCAGGGATATGCACCCGATAAGACTTCACCGATGTATCCTGCAAATGAATCATCTTATCGCAGCCAAATACTGCCTCTTCAAATGAAATATCAATCTCGGCATTTAAATCATTGCCGCGTCTTTGTCTCTGATCATTCCCAAAATCACCCCGGAAATGCTGTCCAAAGCCGCCTCCAAAAAATTCTTCGAAGATATCATCCATATTTCCGCCTTCAAAATGATATTCTCTGTAGGTTCCATTCTGTTGATTTCCAAAGGGATTGTAATAGCCACCATGATTGGATGATTCATAATGCCCGTCACCACCCATGGAACCATCAAAGGCGGCAAAACCGAATTGATCATAAAGTTTTCGCTTTTCCGGGTCACTCAGTATGGTGTATGCCTCTGTAATCTCTTTGAAAAGCTGTTCTGACTGGGCATTGCCCGCATTCGTGTCCGGATGATATTTCTTAGCCAGTGCACGATAGGCACGTTTGATTTCTTTTTCATCTGCATTTTTAGAAATTCCCAAAACATCATAATAATCTCTTCTGGCCATCAAAATCGCCTCCTATCTGAATGTTTCATTGCTTTCAAATCTTCCCTTTCAACCATAAAATGGGAATGCCCCTTTCGAGCATTCCCAAATTTGACATGGATCCGAATATTTCCTGCCGGTTGATCCTAGCCTTCAATCGTAATAAATTTCTTATTCTCAACCACAGGTTTTTCTTCTTTCTTTGGAACGTACAACTTCAGGATTCCATTCTCGAATCGAGCCTTAATATCCTCCTGTGTAATCGCATCGCCTACATAAAAACTTCTGCTGCAGTTTCCATAATATCTTTCTCTGCGAATATATTTGCCATGTTCATCCTTCTGATCATGATCTGATTTTGTGGATGCACTGACGGTCAAATATCCTTCCTTTAACTCGGCACTCACATCTTCCTTCTTATAACCCGGAAGTTCAATATCCAGTTCATAGCCGCCCTCTGTATCTTTAATATCTGTTTTCATTACATTCGTTGTCGGAGTATTGTATCTCACAACCTGCTTTGCCGGGCTGACAAAACCATCAAAAAAATTATCAATTAAACTTTCTCCAAAAATACTAGGCATTAACATATCAATTCCTCCAATTCTTTATACTGTATTATATGCATGTTGCATATGTATTATTTGTTCTATATGTGTTATAACACACTTTATTAGCACTGTCAACACTAGAGTGCTAATTTTTCAAAATTTTTGAGCATTTTATTTTTTCATAAAGGGGATGGTTTATCCTTACTATATCCCTGTAAAGAAAAAAAGAACCTTCAGAAATATCAAAGGATTCTCTAAAGGCTCTATTCAAATCAATTTTTATTTTATTCATTATAAAACTAATTTCTGCGAAGTATCAGGTACCCAACGCTACAAATCCATCAATGCCAATCGGCAGTTTTTTTCTCATATCGATGTGCACTCCTTCTCAGTGAAATAATGCATTGTATATATATCATCTATTTCTTTTTTCCACAGCAATGCTTATATTTTTTTCCACTGCCACATGGACACAATTCATTCGGATATACCTTCCTACCTGATGGGAACGGAATAATTTTTCTTCCCTCAGCATCTGGCAGGATACGCTTCTTATCTGCTTGAGCCTGTATCTCTTGCAAGGTATGTCCTTTCAAATCCCACATTCTAGTATACTGTCTCAATTTACGAATATTCTCCAATGCCTCCCTCTTTTGCTTCTGCATAGAAATCCTGCATCCCATATTCCGTAAATGCTCAATCAATTCTTCCTCATCGGTATTCATCCGGATTCCATCTTGAATCTCATAAAACAAAATCAATGATTCCGGTTCTTGCTTCCTATGTTTATTTTGAAGATATTCAACAAAAAAATATGTATTTTCATCCGGCTCCTGACATTCATACATACCATAGTTCATAAATTCATCTCTGTCCTTCGGCATGTAATAAGTATATTTTTCCTGAATCCTTATCAGATATTTATATAAATCTGACTCTTCAAGGTCCTCGTCCATCAAAAAACCCTCTTTGATGACATATGGCTCACCGCCATCGATATACTCCAATGCCAATTCCTTCACCTGTCTTCTTGTCATAGCTTTGCCTTCATAATCATTATAGATTTGTGTCAGTTGATCCAGTGAAAGAACACCATACAAGTAAACTGCCGCATCTAAATATTTGAAGAAATCATACCGTTTATTTAATTCGTTTCGGAATGTCGGAGTACAAACCTTTTTATATTTTTCCTGAACATCCTGAGGAATCTGATAAAAATCATACGCTTCAACATATGCTCCATAAGATGAGAGCAGAAGAGAATGTCCTATTATATCATCCGGCAGCGAAATTCCCTGTTCCTCAATCGCCTGTTCAAAAAAAGTAATCTCGTCTTCTGATGTCTCTCTGAGAATCTTCTGCATATAGACAGTCTCGAGCAAATGATTTTTAAGCCACTGTGCAAGTTCTTTTTTATTAAACCTGTGATAGCCTTTAAAACCGTGAAGTTCAGAAATCATCTTTAATTCGTCTTTTTTATATTGATTAAATACATCTTCCAGACTTTCAACAACATATAATCTGGCTCTAGAATTTTTTTCCTGTTCCTCATATTTTTTCATCATCTGCTCAAATGTATCTTTTGTCAGATGATCAAAAAGGGAATTCCATACCTCTATCTGGCCATGATTGATCCGATCATCCCACACCAACGCAGGTTCCGGATAAACTTCGGCCAAATTCCATGTTTTAAAATCCTCATTTACCTTTTCCATATCAAAAGGTTCTGATTCATCGAGAATTTCATAAAATCCCCATAACCCACCGCAGTCTTCAATCATATTCGGTCCCTTTGATTTAATCACTTTCGGATAACGTTCATCATATTCAACAATCTTTTCTACTTTAACTATATGATGCCATTCATCCCCAAAATCATATACATACGTAAAGCTTTTCCCTACTTCAAGCCATTCATCAATACACTCATCTGCATTGTCTTCATCACTCTTTATCGGTGCACCAATGAATTTCATATCCTTAAAATAAAAACCAAACATGTGCACATGCGTCCATCCAAACGCAGCTTCTATTATATCATCCAAATCATAAAATGTGATATGCTGAGGCACAATAATCCTTCGCCAGATGGGTGGATGACTATTTTTTATCGTTATTTTTAACTGGTATCCTAACATATCATTTTTATCTCTTTTTTATCACACAACAGCTTCCACTAAAGTCCTGTCTCCAATGTGGATCTCCTTAACTCCAATTTTCTTATTCTTATTAAAGTTATAACTGAGCATATAACCTTTTTTGAGATTATAATAATCTAAATAATCCGAAAGTTGTTTTTCCCCACGTTCGTTGTAAGATGACCCACGCCATATTTTTAATTCTATTACAAAACGTTCACCCAAATAATCAATAACCACATCCATGCGGCGGGAGTTTCGTGTTTCCGGTTCGATATAATAATTGCCAGTTCCATTGATGATCGGACGGATATAAAGCAGAAAACGTCTTCGCCCCTCTTCTTCATCAAATTCCTTTTTCTGGTCTCCGTAAATACTGTCAAAATGTTCCACAAACTTTTTCATGACCAAATCCATATCTAAATGATGACCACGAATAAACTGAAACTTATTATTGGATGCCGCTTTAAATATCAACGTATTCTGTGCCTCTAAAGATGTTAAAAAATAATTATATAACAACATTTCAAAAATTCGGTTTGAAACGACAATATTACCATCCTGTTTCTTAACAAACCCAAACATAACAGCATCATTCACTGCCTGATCCAACACATTGTAAGCAATAACCTCACCCGCAAACAGCATAGAATATAATATCTGCTGCAATTCAGGATATTCAATTAATTTCCCCATCATCGATTCAAACAGAGTATTCTTCTCTGACAACAGAATCCTGACTGCCTCAAGAAATCCTTGTTTTGTCCACGCTGCGGCTTTACTGCCAAATCCATCACTTCCTGCAACTTTCTCATCCATCAGCTTACAGATTCGTGACACCAGATATGGGTAACCTGATGTATAGTCATAAATCAGACCCGCAATTTCATCCAGATTCATGCCCGTATGGTAATCTTCCTCATATTCACAAAGCATCCCCTGAATTCCGCTTTTAGAAAAGTCCATGACCACATCAAAATCTGCAGCGATATTCCATGGACTGTTTATTTTATGATCCTCATTTGACCGGATTTTTCTTTTTATATTTTTTACATCATATACACCAGCTAGAATAACCGATTGGAAAGTCGGGCGTTCATCACGATCCAGATAATAACTTCTAAGCTGTGACAGAAAATCCAAAAACACCTGATTGTTCGTTGCGCTGTCCACTTCGTCAATCATAAGAACAATTTTTTGTTCAGAGATACGGCACCAACGGCTTAAAACTCTGAAAAGATTTTGCAATGTGCAGGTATTTCCATTAATAAAAGAAACCAACTGTGATCTTATTTCATCTAGCAGCTCTTCATCTGCCAAATCAAGCAGTTCCGTTGAAAATGACCTTACAAACATCTGCTCTGTTTCAAAAGATGCATAGCCAAGCCTTTGAAAATCCATTCGAATTGTCAAATAATCATTTTCAAGAAATCTCTTTAAAGCCTTCAAAGTTGTTGTTTTTCCATACTGTCTTGCACGATTGATTGTAAAATATTGCCCGGCATCAACCATTTTTTTTATCTCATTGAGCTGCTTTGTAATATCCACCATATAGTGAATGCCCGGCTTACAATCCCCACTGGTGTTAAAAACTTTCCTCATAACACTTCTACGCCTCCTCTCCAACTAAAATATAAGTTCCATCTGCTCAACAACCTCGATTTGCGACACAACCATTGTTTCCGGCTCATTTCCCCGCAAATGATTTGCTTTCATATATTGCGTTCCATTCCGCAGATTTGCTGCAATCAAATTCAGTACATAAATGTTGTCAAATCTGCTGTAAATAGATTCCCCACCAAGGCCGGTCAGACAGATCAACTGTGTATTTGTCTTCTTTGCCATATCCATCAAAGGCTTTAAAAGATGTGACGCATTTGTCTGGGCAAATGGATTATCCATGAGCAGCACTTTTCCTTCATTCCGATCTGCAAAAAAGTCAGATTCATCTTTTCGCATATAATATAACAAACTGGAAAGAATGACAAAAGCTGAAAGGAATCCTTCACCACCGGAATTTTTTGCTACTTCGGCCCATGTAATCGGATATTCCCTCTGTTCTTCAATTTTATACAGTCGAATCTGGACATTTCCAATTCCGACAACAGTGTCATAAAGATTTCGGGTTGTTATCCGGGTTCCGAAATATTCCTGTGCATTTCCATTTTTTTCAAAGATCTCAATGCCTTTTAAAGTCACATCATCAATCATATCCTGAAGACGCACACGATACAGGTTTTCATTTTCCTCCCATACCGGAAGCTGGATTTTAAGCATCTTAACTGGTCTTTCGCGAATCGTAATGGTTGAGTTATGATCGATCTGACCCAGATTCTGATGGACTTCTTTTATATAATCTTCCATCAGTTC
>JAXJRF010000135.1:0-36863 GCA_036310765.1 Frisingicoccus sp. | reverse complement strand
TAGGAAGGGAGGTGACGCATATGACAGATTATGAAATCATTATGATTTTTCTTGGAATATTAGCTTTGCTGATATCTTCAGGCGGATTGATCATTGCGTTGCTTACCTTTCTCGATAAGAGAAATAAATAAGCAAAAAAATAATGCCCACCCCGTCGGCAACCGGGATGGGCTCCTCTCATTGAGAGGTAAATTAACCAATCGGTAGGCATCCACTTTGGAGTGGGTGCTTTCTTTGTATAGTTATTATAACTCAGTTTGTTAGTCATTTCAAGCGGTTTCTTTGGTCGGAGAGAAATGCTTTTAAATATTTTATTACAACCCATTAATGCTACTTATCAATGAGTTATAATGGGTTATTTTGTTAGGACATAATGATTTATCAAAGTAAAATAAAAAATAAATTTGTACAAACCCCTCCTGCATAAACATGGAGAGAGGGGGAATCCATATGGAAAAACAGGCTGTTTTGCAGACGATTGAAAACGACCGGAAAATTTTATGGGACACAGACTGGGAATTCCTGTATGAGTACCAGAAAGCTATGTTATTGGCCCTTAAAGAGTGTGAAATTTTAGATGAAATTCAATATCGGCATGCGGAGCAGGTGCTGAAACAACAGCTTGGCAAATCCGGCGAAAATAAAACCGTATGTGACAGAAACACCGGAGGTGCCGATCATGTTTAAAGTGGCAGCTTACTGTCGGGTTTCAACGGAGAAGGAGGATCAGGCGAATTCGTTTGAGTCGCAGCAGAGATATTTTAAAGAATATATTGGCCGGCAGCAGAACTGGGAATTGTATGAGATTTATGCCGATGAAGGTATCACAGGCACTTCCACAAAAAAGAGGGTTCAATTTAATCAGATGATCCATGATGCTCACATGGGAAAGTTTGAACTTATCATTACAAAAGAGGTCAGCCGTTTTTCAAGGAATATCCTGGATACCATTTCCTACACAAGAGAATTGAAGGCTTTGGGTATTGATGTCATTTTTATGAATGATGGAATTACAACTTCAGATCCGGATGCGGAACTTCGTCTTTCCATTATGGGATCGCTTGCACAGGAAGAAAGTCGAAAAACGTCTGCTCGTGTAAAATGGGGCCAGACCCGGCGAATGGAGCAGGGAATTGTATTTGGACGCTCAATGCTTGGATATGATGTAAAAGACGGCAGGCTGATCATGAATCCGGCGGGTGCCGAGATTGTAAAATTGATTTTTCATAAGTACGGCAATGAAAAGAAAGGTACATCTGTTATTGCCCGGGAACTAAGGGAAGCCGGAATTAAAAGTTATACGGGCAATGGTAAATGGAGTAATGCCCATATTGTAAAAATTTTGCGGAATGAAAAATATGTAGGCGATCTGGTTCAGAAGAAAACGATCACACCGGATTATCTGACCCATGTTAAAAAATACAACCGCGGTGAAGAAGAAATGGTCTGTATCGAAAACCATCATGAACCGATTATTGACCGGGAACTTTGGAATCGGGTACAGAGTGAGCTGACTGTACGAAATCTTCATTGCGCCTGTGGGAAAGGTCATTCAAATCGGTATGTGTTTTCGGGGAAGATCAAATGCGGCGAATGTGGGGGTAATTTTGTATCCAGACGGCGTAAACGAAAGGATGGTACCGCGTACAGACGATGGGGATGCCGAACTGTCGCAAATGAAGGCCGGCGTCATATGGATATGAGAGGAAATGTTGTCGGCTGCAATATCGGTATGACAATTCGGGATGAGATTGCCATGTCCATGCTGCATCAGGCAGTGAAAGGAATTTCCATGGACAGGAAATGGCTGATTCAGAATATCGTTTCGGTCGTTGTGGATGCGTTGAGGATGTGTAAAGAGGAAGATTTGGATAGTGCCCGGAAGTTTCAAGATGAAATCGAACGGTTGACTGCAAAAAAGGAAAAGGTGCTGGATGCTTTCTTCTCTGACAGTATTACGAAAGAGGAGATGCGCATGATGGTCGATTGCTATGACAAGCAGCTTGCTGAAACTAAGAAACGTATACCACAAGTTAAAGAAAAGGAAGAGTCTGTTAACAGAGCAGATGCCATCAAATCCGATATTCAAAAACAGGTGACGGATATGGCAAATGGAATGACAGAAAGTGAGATTTTTTATAAGAATATATTGGAACAGATTGTTGTTTATTCAGACCGGCGGGCAGAAGTAAAACTCAAATATCTTCCACAGAAGTGGATATTTCTGCTTTAAAAACGGGCGATTGTGAATAAATATTGGGAAATACATAAAAAACCTGCCAAAACGGCAGGTTTTTTTGCATGATCATTTTATAAGAAAGAAATCTCTGGATGTGCCAAGTGGTTTTCCGCCTTCGGTCAGAACAACGAATTTCTCCCATTCGGCGACCATATTTTTCATCTCTTCGGCAGCAGGGTCGGTGACCTGCCAGCAGATGAGGAGCGGGTCATTCGCAATGCTTATGGCTTTGCTCCAGATCATGATCAGGTCTGGATCGGAGTCATCCAGGCACATATCTCCTTGTAATTTAACTCCAATCTTTGGTTCGTCAGTGTTTTCGATATCAGAGCTTGTCGGAGTTGGGTCGGTATTGTATAAATCCATAGCATTTTCCTCCTTGTTTTTATTCAATAATATCAGATAGATTTTCTAAAATCAATGGCAACAGGAGTTTTGCCTTTTCAAGTCATTCCATTTTGTCAAATGACAGTATTTTTATATGTTGAAGACATATATTTTGAATGATTATAAAAAAACTGGATTGGTTACGAAAACGTTTTACTTACAAAGAAAATTAAAGATTCAAGAGAAATTTTGGTAAAAAAGTGACATAAAATGATTCAAATGAATTCAAATTGGAAAAAATATACACAATATTAGTCAATTAGCGTTGACTAATGTGGCATTTTTGACTATACTGAAAGAAACTAAACGATGCAATATATTCGTCAGAAAGGAGTACAATAAATGAATAAAATCACGGATGAGTTGTATGAAAGATTCAAAAAGAATCTTGAAAGCGTAAACGGAACATGTGTGCGCACTTCAAAAAGTGATCTTGGCAAAGCTGTTGCTGGAATTTTTAAAGATGCCGGCATCCCAGACACTTGTATCGTTGAAACTCCGCTTATGAAAGAGGGAGGAGTTATTGACGCTCTTGAAGAAGCCGGAATCAAAGTATACACAGACCACATCCGTCTCCATGCAGAGACAGTCAAAGGTGGAGTCTCCGAGTCACAGTATGGTATTGCGGATCTCGGCACGATGGTTCAGGGCAGAGATGTTATTGATGAAAGAATTGTATCAACAATGTCGGAATATTATATCGGCATTCTTAAAGGATCTACGATCGTACCTGAGTACGATGACATGTTCGACATTCTTGCCGAACTCCCTGAGATGCCGAACTTTGTCGGCTTTGTTACCGGCCCTAGCCGTACAGCCGATATTGAGTGTGTCAGCACCGTTGGTGTACATGGACCACTCAGAATGTCTGTAGTAGTCGTAGACGATGAATGATAATGGAAGGAGGGAACATAATGTCAACTGAAGCATTAAAACAGGAAATTCGTGATGCATTGGACAATGCCACTCTTGCCAGAACACTCGGTACATTCTGTAAGACATATCCGGCTAGAAGAGAAAAAGCATATGAAGGTGTTGACTTTGAAGCAACACGAAACAAGATCAGTGAAGTTAAGCGTTATGCAGCAGATCATATCGATGAGATGATCGACCAGTTTACAAAGAATTGTGAAGCAAGGGGCGGACACGTTATTCATGCCAGAAGCAAAGAAGAAGCTATGGAAAAGATACGTGCTCTTGTAAAAGAAAAAGATGTTAAGACGATTGTTAAATCCAAATCTATGGCATCCGAAGAACTTCATTTCAACCAGATCCTTACAGAAGATGGTGTTCTTGTTCAGGAAACAGACCTTGGTGAATTTATTATCGCCCTGGAAGGCAATACACCGGTACATATGGTTATGCCTGCACTTCACCTGAATAAGGAAGAGGTTGCTGATCTGTTCACAGACTATACAAAAGTTAAAAACGAACCGATCATCGCAGAGGAAGTTAAAACAGCACGTAAAGTCATGAGAGAAAAATTCATCCATGCAGATATGGCTGTTTCCGGTGCGAACGTCGCAGTAGCAGAAACAGGTACAGTGTTTACTATGTCGAATGAGGGTAACGGCCGTATGGTTGGTACACTTCCGAAGATCCATCTGTATATCTTTGGTATCGAAAAATTTGTTAAGTCTATTTCCGATGCTCGTTGGATTTTCAAAGCACTTCCTCGTAATGGTACAGCACAGAGAATCGCAGCTTACGTATCCATGTACACAGGTGCATGTCAGGTAGTTACAGATAAAGAGAATGATACAAAAGAAAAGAAAGAATTTTACGCAGTGATCATTGATGATCCGGGACGTCGTGAGATTCTCGCAGAGCCTGAATTCAGACAGCTTTTCGAATGTATCCGTTGTGGTGCATGTCTTGATGTTTGTCCGGCATTCGCATTAGTTGGCGGCCATGTATATGGTTCCAAAGTTTATACCGGCGGCGTTGGCGTTATGCTTACTCACTTCCTCATTAATGAAGGACGTGCGAGCGAGATCCAGAATCTCTGTCTCCAGTGCGGAAGATGTAAGGAAGTCTGTGGCGGTGGTCTTCAGATTTCAGATATGATCATGAAGATCCGTCAGAAGAGCGTGAAAGAGAATCCAAATGCCATCAAGAAATTTGCATTGGATGCAGTTTCTGACCGTAAGCTGTTCCACTCCATGCTCCGTATTGCATCTGTGGCTCAGGCACCATTTGCAAAGGGACAGCCGATGATCCGTCATCTGCCGATGTTCCTTTCCGGATTGACAGAAGGAAGAAGCTTCCCGAACATTGCACAGGTTCCGCTGCGTGACATTTTCCCAACGATCGAACAGGATGTTCCGAATCCAAAGGGCAAGATCGCATTGTTTGCGGGCTGTCTGCTTGACTTCGTATACACAGACCTTGCACAGGACGTTGTTAAGGATCTGAACTCCATTGGTTATCTTGTAGAGATGCCTCTTGGTCAGGCATGCTGCGGATGTCCGGCATCGACGATGGGTGATGTTGAAAATGCTAAGAAAGAAGCAGAGATCAACATCGAAGGTATGGAAGCAGAGAAATACGATTATGTCGTATCCGCATGTCCATCCTGTACACATCAGCTTCGTGAATACCAGACCTTCTTCGAAGAGGGTACAGATATGCACAAGAGAGCTGTTGAGCTTGGCAGTAAGACATTTGACTTCTGTAAGCTCTTCTATGATCTTGGCGGATGTGAAGAAAGCGGTGACGGTAAAGCTGTTAAAGTTACATACCATGACAGCTGCCATCTGTGCAGAAGCCTGCGTGTAACTCAGGAACAGCGTGAACTTCTCAAGAATACGAAGGGTGTAGAATTCGTTGAGATGGAAGAACACGATAACTGTTGTGGTTTCGGCGGTACATACAGTGTTCTGTATCCGGATATTGCAGCTCCAATCCTTCAGAAGAAGATTGAAAATATCCAGGCAACAGGTGCAGACGTTGTCGCTGTCGACTGTCCAGGATGTATGATGCAGATTAAGGGTGGCCTTGATGCTCGCGGCATCGATAATATTAAGGTTAAACATACAGCAGAGATTATCGCTGAGAAGAGAGGACTTGTCTAATCTCAGACCGATATCTGTAAAAATATAATAAATGAACTGGAGATAAAATAATGACAGAGCGGAATAATGCCTGGATTAAGGAAGAGCTGGCGATGGAACAAGTACGAAACAACATGCTTAAGATCGCTGAAAACTCATTTGCTGGCACCAGTACAGGCGCCGTACTGGATGATGTGCTCGGTTCATTCGGTAAAATGATTCGCCCCAGACTTTTGCTGCTGTGCAGTGCTTTCGGACCATCTCCAATGGAGAAGTCTGAAAGACTGTGCATGCTGGCAGCAATGGTTGAACTTACGCATTTGGCCTCGTTGATTCATGATGATATCATCGATGAAGCACCATACAGACGGGGAAAGCCTTCAATTCAAGGCAAATATGGAAAAGATGCTGCAGTATATGCGGGGGATTTCCTGATTGAGCGGGTTCATTACTGGATGGTGAAAGAGCAACTATTTGATGCAGCACTGATCCTTTCCAAGACAGTGGAAGATATGTGTATCGGAGAGATTGGACAGGCAGTGTGCAGGTATGATGTGAATGTAACTGCTGATCAGTATTTGAATAATATCAAAGGAAAGACGTCTTCCCTTTTCAGCACAGCATGTAAGCTGGGAGCTATGGAAGCCGGATGCAGCAGTGATGTTACAGAAAAACTTAGATGTTTTGGCGAATATCTGGGTATCATGTTCCAGTTCCGAGATGACCTTCTTGATTTTACATCAAGTGAGTCAGCAGAGGGAAAGGAAACACATAAGGATTTTCGGGATGGTATTTATACCCTTCCGGTTCTTATGGCACTTGAAACACCGGAAGGAAAGGAAGCACTTCTTCCGATCATGAAGGAGAATGCAAGCAGAAGTCTGAGCAGCGGCGAGATTGCACAGATGGAAAAGGAAGTCATCCGTTGCGGCGGTGTCAAACGTACAGTGGAAGAAATCCACAGATATGCGGCATTGGCTACGGAGATTCTGGATTCTCTGGAAGATATTCCTGAAGCACAGAAGATAAGAAGGATGTTAGATAAACTTGAGTCAATCTAAGAGTTATAACACTCTGACACCGAAACTGGCTCTTAACCTTGCTGCTCCACAGACGTGGGTCGCATCTGCGATACCTGCCTTATTTGGTAATTTTTATTGCTGGCAGCAGGGAATGACCTTTTCGTGGATTCGGGGAATCCTGCTTCTTGCGGCCTGTGTGTTTCTTCAAAGTGCTGTAAATACTTTCAATGATTACTTTGATTACATAAAAGGTACAGATAATGAAGGCGATCATGTGGAGATCAGCGATGCGGTCCTAGTTTACAGTAATATTGCACCGAAAAGTGCATTGATTCTCGGAATTGTCTATATGGCGGCGGGGGTCGGAGTGGGATTGATTGCCTGTATGAAAGCCGGAATGGTTCCGATCATCATCGGTATCATCGGCGGTGTGGTCATCCTTCTTTATTCCGGCGGTCCGGTTCCGGTTTCCTATCTTCCGATTGGTGAACTTGTATCCGGTATCGTGATGGGAGGGCTTATCCCATTGGGAATTGCGGGATGTGCCGATGGCAAGCTGCATTTGGAGATTCTTCTCTATTCCCTTCCTATGATCATAGGAATTGCACTGATTATGATGAGCAATAACGGCAGCGATATTGAGAAGGATCGAAAAGTCGGAAGACGTACTTTACCGACATGTATCGGAAGAAAGAAAACGGTTCGGTTGTACCGGTATTGTATTGCCGCATGGGTAACACTGGCATCGGTATTACCTTTGACTATCCTTGGACCGATGGGATTTATCAGTGTATTGATCATTGGAATCTTTGGAAGAAAGCTGATTCAAAATCAGTTGTCCTGTAAACTTGAACCGAAGACACGCATTACGACGATGATGGGCATTGTTAAAATGAACATCTTACTGAACGGTGCATATACAGCTGCTTTTGCAGCAGGATTTATTCAGGAGGTTTTTCATGGCTGATCAGTCGAAGGAACAGCATGTTTATCATGTGTTCCAGAATATTTCAGATGGTTATGATCATGCAAACAACAGAATAAGCCTTGGCCTGCAGAAGAGTTGGAAGAAAACCCTGACTGACAGACTTACTGCAAACACGCCGAGAGGCACAAATATTCTTGATGTTTGCTGTGGGACTGGGGATATCGCACTGAAGATTGCGGATGCGAGACAGGATCTCAAGGTGACGGGTATTGATTTTTCACCCGCAATGCTTGCGGTGGCAGAAAGTAAAAGAAAGGGCAGACAAAATGTTCGTTTCCGTCAGGGGAATGCAATGAAACTCCCTTACAGGGACAACAGTTTCTCAGCAGCTTGTATTTCCTTTGGACTTCGGAATACGGCGGACTACAAGCAGGTTCTTGGCGAGATGCGAAGAGTTGTCAAACCCGGTGGATATATATATTGTTTAGATTCATTTGTCCCTGACAGTATATTTGTACAGCCTTTTTATAAAATATATTTTCGCTGCATTATGCCGATTCTCGGCGGAGGCAGAAAACATCATCAGGAATATATATGGCTGTATGAATCAACACAACAGTTTCTTCATAGGAGAGAACTGGAAAAACTGTATCAAGAGATTGGTTTGAAGAGGATTGATCACAAGAGCAGAATGTTCGGTGCATGTGTTCTTGTGTGGGGACAGAAATAAAATTTGTAAATATTGACCTTTGATTTTTATACAATAAGGAGGATACAAATGAGCGAGAGAGAATTTGACGCCGACGTCATAATCGTAGGTGGTGGGCTTGCCGGATGTTCTGCAGCGATTGTTCTTGCCAACGCAGGGCTCTCTGTTATCGTTATCGAACGTGGAGATTATTGCGGTGCTAAGAATATGACTGGCGGACGTCTCTATGGTCATAGTCTTGAAAAAATTATTCCAAATTTCAAAGAAGAAGCTCCTATTGAGAGAGTTATCAAACATGAGAAAGTTTCCCTTATGACAGAGGATGGCTCACTTGATATCGGATATGGTTCAGCAAAATTAAGTTCCGAACCAGGAAATGCATCTTATACTGTACTTCGTGCAAAATTTGACCAGTGGCTTGCAGGAAAAGCTGAAGAAGCTGGTGCAGAAATGATCACAGGTATTCTTGTAGACAGTCTGCTCGTTGAGGATGGCAGAGTTGTAGGTATTGAATCCGATGGCGAAGAAATGTATGCTCAGGCAGTTATTCTCGCAGATGGTGTCAACTCACTGCTTGCACAGCAGATCGGTATGAAAAAAGAACTTGAGCCTTCTCAGGTTGCAGTAGGTGCTAAAGAGACGATCAAACTCAGTGAAGAGATCATCAATGAGCGTTTCGGTCTTAAGGGTGATGAAGGTACAGCATGGCTGTCCGCAGGAGATCCTACAGCCGGAGGTTTCGGTGGCGGCTTTATTTACACAAATAAAGACACTGTATCCGTAGGTATTGTTGCAACATTGAGCGATATCGGACATTCCGATTTATCCGTTCCTCAGATGCTGGATCGTTTCAAAGAACATCCTGCAGTTGCTCCATATATTGAAGGCGGAGAAACAATTGAATACTCCGGTCATCTTGTACCTGAAGAAGGTCTTCATATGATTCCGGAACTTTACAGAGACGGTGTTCTTGTTACAGGTGATGCTGCAGGTATGTGTATCAACCTTGGTTTCACTGTAAGAGGTATGGATTTTGCTATTGAATCCGGACGTCTTGCTGCAGAAACAATTATTAAGGCCAATGAACTTGGTGACTTTAGTGCAGCTACACTTTCTGAATATGAAAAGATGCTGAAGAACAGCTTTATTATGGCAGATCTGGAATCCAGCAAGGGATTCCCTACATTGCTCACATGCAGAGCAATCTTCGAAGATCTTCCATTAATGGCAGATGATATTGCAGCTAAGCTGTTTACAGTTGATGGCCAGCCAGGCAGCGGACTTATTATGTATATCATTGAGTCTATTGCTAAGAAGACCAGTGCAAGAGAGCTTGTCGACATGATCACAAATATACTGGAGGCGTTCTAATATGAAGAAATTGAGTATTGAAGCAAAGTTAGGCCTTGACGTGTTCCATACAGATGAAGAAAACTCTCATATCGATGTAGACCTTGAGTATACAGATGAAGAAGAAATCAGAAAGCTCGTTCTGGCTTGTCCGGCAGAGTGCTATAAATACATTGATGGAAAGTTCAGCTTCTCATGGCTTGGATGTCTTGAGTGCGGAACCTGCAGAGTTCTTTCGCATGATAAAATCGTTAAGGGTTGGAAACATCCACATGGCGAAGTCGGTGTATCATTCCGACAGGGTTAATTGAATTTCGCCTGATGAATAAAAAATAAGATATAATGAGTCACATCAGAGCGGTGCTTTGGTGTGACTCATTTGCTATGAGGCATATGGACATATTGGAGGAATGTAAATGGGCAGAATTATTATTTTCACCGGCAAAGGCGGTGTGGGAAAGACAAGTGTTGCAGCCGCTCATGCTGTGGCTTCGGCCAATGAAGGTAAGAACACATTACTTGTCAGTGCGGATATGGCTCACAATCTTGGAGATATTTTTCAAACGGAAGTTGGCGGACATACAAAAAAGGTAAGAGAAAATTTATCCTTACTGGAGCTTGATCCGGATATGCTTATGAAAGAAGAGTTTCCGAATGTCAACAAGGCCATTACGGCACTTATGGGAAGTTCAGGAGGTGTTTCTGTCGGTAATGTGGGGGATAATTTCATTATTCCAGGGTTTGAGAATCTGTTCTCCCTGTTAAAGATTCGGGATATCTATGAGAGTGGTGTTTACGACAGAATTATCGTGGATTGTGCACCGACAGGCGAAACCTTATCCCTGCTCAAGCTGCCGGAACTCCTCACGTGGTATATGGAAAAATTTTTCCCGGTTGGCAAAGTCATGGTACGGGTTCTGTCACCAGTGTCAAAAGTTAAATATAAAGTCACCCTTCCAACCAATCAGGCGATGAATGAGATTGAAGAGATGCATGGTCAGATGGTTCTTTTACAGGAGCTTTTGAAAGATCCGGATATATGCAGCGTGCGTCTTGTATGTGTGCCGGAGAAGATGGTTGTCGAGGAAACAAAACGTAATTATATGTATTTGAACCTGTACGATTATCAGGTCGACAGGGTTTTTGTCAATCGTATTCTGCCGGATGATACGGGCAGCGATTTTATGAATCGATGGAGAGACATTCAGAAAAAATATATGAATGAGATTGAAAGCGTATTTACCGAAGTGCCGATTACAAAAATACCTTGGTATTCGGAAGAAGTCCGGGGAGAAGATGCCATCGGACTGCTTGCCGATCGTGTATTAAATATACCGGGGCTTTTTGATATAAGTGTACGTAATGAAAAAGAAACTTACGAAGCCATTGACGGCGGATACTGTCTGACAGTAAAACTTCCGGGAGCAGATCCGGAGGAAGTCAAAGTGGCTGTTCATGATATGGATATTGATATAAAGGTCAACAATTACAACAGGTGTATTCCTTTGCCAAACACATTGAGAGGGGCCAGCGTGACGGATCTGGAGTTTGAAGAGAATAAACTGCGGATCAGTCTCAAGCTTAAAGACGCAGCAGAGGAAACCGGGAAGGATGTGAGCCAGCCATGAGAATTCTTATCTATACAGGCAAGGGCGGTGTCGGAAAAACGAGCATTGCTGCGGCCACTGCTGTCCATATGGCAGTTTCCGGTAAAAAAGTTCTTGTTATGAGTACGGACCAGGCACATAGTCTGGGAGATTCGCTGGATATGCGGCTGGGTTTTGAACCGACAAAGGTCTTTGAAAGGTTGGATGCCCTGGAGATCGATCCGGTTGCTGAAAGCAGGAAGGCGTGGGGTAACCTGCGAGATTATCTCAAGGAGATTATTTCAGGAAAAGCCAACGGTGGTATAGAAACGGATGAGGTGCTGTTGTTCCCGGGGCTGGATGAATTGTTTTCTCTGCTGAAGATTCTTGATGCCTATGAAAGCAATGTTTATGATGTGATCATTGTGGATTGTGCACCAACCGGGGAGACATTATCTCTTCTCAGGTATCCGGAGAGACTGAGTGTGCTGGCAGACAAATTACTACCGTCTGTCCGCAGTATGAACAATGCATTGGGCGGCTTGATCTCGAGAAAGACCCAGGTGCCAAAGCCAAGGGATCAGGTTTTTGAAGAGTTTGATAAACTGGTGAAACGGTTGACGCGGCTGCAGACAATCTTGAAAAACCGGGAGCTTGCAAGCATGCGTATCGTGACAACACCGGAACGCATTGTCATGGAGGAGGCTAGACGCAGCTATACCTGGATCAATGAGTATGATTTTGGTGTGGATGCCATTTATGTTAATAAGATCTATCCGGAAGAGGCAATGCAGGGGTATTTTGCAGGCTGGACGGATATGCAGGCGAAAAGTCTGGAACTGGCAGATCAGAGTTTTGGAGACTGCAGGGTATTTAAACTTATGCTTCAGGACGATGAGCTGCGTGGCATTGAAACACTGAAAAGGGTTGGCAGCCAATTATATAATGACGTATCTCCGGAAACTGTTTTTTGTTGTGAACAGGCATTCCGAATGGAGGATGAACAGGGAACGAGAATATTTATCGTACGGCTGCCTTATGCAAACGAAAAAGAAATTGATGTTTCAAAAGATGGCGAGGATTTGATCCTTGTCGTGCGTAATCAGACAAGACGTCTTCATTTACCGGACAAAATACGCAGAAGAAAAATGACAGAGTGGTCATTTGTCGATGGTGAACTTCGTATTCGGTTTGATTATGACTAATTGGGTGAGGTGTAATATAATGAAGGAAAAGAAAGATATCGGGCTGAGTTATCTGCATCAATTGGATATGAATCCTCCACAGGAGAGCAAGATGCTGTATTTTCAGTTTAGTTCAAAATATGGGGAAACGACGGGCCGTAAGATGCTGACGGACCTCTATCGTAAAATTCGTGAGAGTGAGGAAAATGCGAATTATCTCACAGAGTTCTATGAGATGAAAAATGCGTCCCTTGATCAGGCATTGCTCTTTAATGGCGGATATCAGGCCGACAATTACAGACAGGTATGCAACTGGATTGTGGACAATCATGATGTTTTTGGAAAAGAGATTTTAGATGCGGGCTGTGAGTGCGGTATTATGAGCTGTTTCCTTGGAATGGCATTTCCTGAATCCCATATCACAGCGATCGACCGGAGTCCGAATGCGATCAAGGCGGCAAAAGAATTGGCAGAACGGCTCGATGTGCGTAATGTGACATTTATTCAAGGGGAAATTGCCAGTCTGGCTGATCAGAAATATGATACGGTATTCGCCATGCGTCTCCTTCAGGAGAACTGTGATCTTACCCATATTATGTCTGGTTATGATATGTTAAAGACGGAGGCTGGAAATTTTGCGGATAATATCCATGATTTTGCAAAAACATTGACATCCCTTGTGGCAGAGGACGGTTATCTTGTGTCTGCAGAGCGGTGTGATGTGGATCCGATCTTACTGGGCTGGATGATGAAACTCAATGAGCTGGGTCTTCCGGTTATTCCAGAATGTTACAGTGAACTGGAGTGCCAGGAGATGGAAAATAAGGGACGTATTCAGATTTTTACAGCGAAAAACTCGGGAACAGAAGATCCGGATGAGGTGTACAGATTCTGGTGTGCATGTCAGATCAAGCATATGGATCTTGTGTCTGAATCCCAGTATACCGGTTGGTACGCCGACATGGAGCTGCAGAATTTTGGAAAAGAACTTCTTTATGGTTTTATTTTGGAGGATCCATCGGGAAATGCACTTCTGACTTATTCGCTGTGGACACATAGTGAAATACCGGAAGTCCTGCTTTTGTATCAGGCTATGAGCGATGAGCATATTCTTTCTGTTTTCGGTTCAGATGGAAAGGATGATATTATCAGCCAGTTGGATGCTCTGAAAACAGAATATGTGGAGCAAGGAACGACAGCTAAGATGTTAGCTTATGAAAATGGAAAATTGATTCGCCGATAAGGGCTGACTATATGAAAGAGAATCTCGCCAGGCGGGATTCTTTTTATGTCCGAGGATCATTTTGTTGCCGATATACCTATATCGGTCAGCATCCCCATGGCCTGCCGGTTCGGCATGGCATAACGCTGGGAAAGATAACGCATAGAGGCACCCATTTCTCCATCAGGACCGCCGTATTGGCTTAAAATAATCTGAGCGATCTGGGCATTGGGGCGTGTGATATTTACCGGATACTGTAAGCGTTTTTCATAGGTCCACATTTAACAAGTCCCTCCTTCCCAAGGCCATTTCTGCTCAATCCATTCCCAGGATTTGCTGGCAGTGTCGTTGGCTGTGTCAATGGTTAACGGTCCAAAACGGCGAGCATATTCTTTTAATGCGGCGTTTCGAAGTTCACTGTGTTCATGGAAATAGGCCAGAGCCTCCTGGTTTTTCGGGTGGGAATCAAGAAAAAGATGGATATCGTCGACAGCAAAGCTGACTTTATTGATGAGATTGAGTAATTGAGGCTGGGAAAGCTGGCATAGATTTTTCATCGTACACACCTCTTTCCGCAAAATGGTTTATGAAGTTCCGGGAAAATGGTGCCGACTTCTAGACTGCGATTCAGGTCGAAGGTTGTTTGGAATGTCTGCATGGGAACATAGGCCATAGCAATGGGATAAGCACAGATATTTTCACAGGCAGGTGCCGCCGACCTTGGCATCGGCATCGGACGAGCCATCGGTTGGCAGCAGGGTGTCATATTTTGTCGGTAATTCATAGAAAATCCTTTCAAATAAGTGGTCTGATTTACTATTAATATATGAATACCGGTAGAGTTTGTGTGCAGGATCAGACGAGAATCTGAAGAGCGTTGTGAATATTTTTTATATGGATCTCTTTACTTCCGGGTGCATATTCGCCATCCAGAGTCCATGGAATTTCTGTTTCGGGATAAATGAAAATCTCATTAGCCTGAAAAAAGTGGACAACATCCGGATCGTAAACCTGTGTATTGATGGAGACGATGATTTTCGTCAAGTCAATGAGCGTCTTTGGTGATTTGATCAGCATGACCTCAAATAAGCCATCATTAAAATCAACCAAGTCTGAATTCAAACGGATCAAACCGCCAATAGAGGTAGAATTGCAGATTGCTCCCCATATATAATTGCCCTCGATCGTCTCATCGCCATGAAGGATCTTCATATGACAGGGTTCGATAGAGGAAAGATCTTTAACCCCTTCCAGAACATAGGCAAGATGACCAAGACGGTTTTTCAGGGACTGGGGTGTATTATAAGAAGTTTCTGTAAACGCACCAAAGGAAGCCACATAGGAAAAATACTGACCATTAAAGCTGCCAATATCCAGGTTGGAAGGTATACCAGCCATAATCTGACGTGCAATGGCTGCTGGTGAACCGTTTAGTCCGATACTGCGGCCGAAATCATTGGTGCTACCTGCAGGAATATGGGCAATGAGCGGATGATTTGGGCGTGGGACAAGGGACGATACCATGCTGTTTAATGTTCCGTCTCCACCGCAGGACACAATTAAGTCATATGGGGGCGTCTGATCTAGAGCCTCCCCAACGGCATCTGATATATATTTCGTCACATTTAACGTAAGATCATACCCGCCTTCACAGAAAATCTGACAGACCTCCAGCAGGCTGTCCTTGATTTTGATTGTTCCAGAGCTTGGGTTGACGATAAAAAGCATACGTTTTTTCATGCCATACACCTCCTGTAAAAACTACCGGAGCCTGAGTGACTTCGGTAAGAAACATAAGCATATTATATATTATTTTTTGGTAAATGGCTACAACAACTTTTGTAAGAAAACGTTGACAAATGGGGATTCTGTTATATAATTTTAAAACATGGAAGTATATTAATTGGAGGCTAATTCTCATGAAGAAGGTTGTTAAATTTGGCGGAAGTTCATTGGCCAGTGCCGAACAGTTCAAAAAAGTAGGCAATATTATTAAAAGTGATCCGGATCGAAGATTTGTTGTTCCTTCCGCACCGGGAAAACGTTTTGCGAAAGATACAAAGGTAACAGATATGCTGTACAAATGCTACGATGCAGCGGCAGCAGATAAAGATTTCAGTGGCCTTCTCATGCAGATTAAAGAACGTTATGATGAGATCATCCAGGGACTTGGACTGGACTTATCTTTGCAGGAAGAATTTGATACGATCGAAGCTGCTTTTAAAAATAAAGAAGGTTCTGATTATGCAGCGTCCAGAGGCGAATATTTAAATGGTATTATTATGGCTAATTATCTGGGCTTTGAATTTATAGACCCGGTAGATTATATTTTCTTTACAGAAGATGGTGAACTGGATTCGGATAAGACCTATACGAATTTCGGTAAAAAACTGATGGAATGCGGAGCTGCAGTTATTCCAGGTTTCTATGGCTGTGGTATTGATGGAAAAGTACAGACATTTTCCCGCGGCGGTTCCGATATTACCGGATCCATCGTGGCAAAGGCCATTATAGCGGATATTTACGAAAACTGGACCGATGTTTCCGGTGTGCTTGTTGCTGATCCGAGAATCATCGAAAACCCAAAACCGATCGATACGGTTACATACAAGGAATTGCGTGAGCTTTCCTACATGGGTGCCAGCGTACTCCATGAGGAGGCTATTTTCCCGGTACGCTCCGAAGGTATTCCGATCAATATCCGTAATACAAACAGACCACAGGATAAAGGAACACTGATTGTGGAAAGTACATGCACAAAACCGGAGTACACAATTACAGGTATTGCCGGTAAAAAAGGTTTTGTGTCGATCACTGTCGAAAAAGATATGATGAATTCCCAGGTTGGGTTTGGCAGAAAAGTTCTGCAGGCATTTGAGGAGGAAGGCATTTCCTTTGAACATATGCCGTCAGGCATCGATACACTGACTGTTCTGGTACATCAGGATGAGTTTCAGCAGAAGGAGCAGGCGGTGCTTGCGAATATTCATCGTACAGCCCATCCGGATGCTCTTGAGATGGAAAGTGATCTGTCATTGATCGCCGTTGTAGGACGTGGTATGAAATCTACCCGCGGTACGGCAGGAAGAATTTTCTCAGCTCTTGCCCATGCCAATGTCAATGTTAAGATGATCGATCAGGGCTCCAGTGAGCTGAATATTATCATTGGTGTACAGGATAAGGATTTTGAAACAGCGATCAAAGCCATTTACGACATTTTTGTTACGATCCGTCTGTAAGCAGTGAATCACCATCCGGTGGATGAATAAGCGAATAAAAACAGTTAAATAATAAAAGGATGTTATCTTATGGGTAGCATCCTTTTTTGTCTCCAATTATCCGAATCTTTATTGACAGAGACACGTTTCTGTGTTACTATGATAAAGCGTTAAGTAAATATCGTTCTACCATTGTATTAAATTAGGAGGAGATAGATATGAAGAAGAATTTAGTATTAGCCTTAGCGGCTGTTATGACAATTGGATGTTTCGTTACCGGATGCGGCGGTCAGAAGGAAGAAACAAAGGCGGAAACAACCGCTGCTGAAGAAAGAACAACATTTACAGTTGGTTTTGATGCCAGCTTTCCACCATATGGATATCAGGAGAACGGCGAATATGTCGGATTCGACCTGGATCTTGCTCAGGAAGTTTGTGACCGTAATGGTTGGGAACTTATTAAAACTCCAATCGACTGGGATGCGAAAGATATGGAATTAAATTCCGGTGCGATTGACTGTATCTGGAATGGTTTCACGATCAATGGTCGTGAAGATGCTTATACATGGACAGAGCCATATGTGGACAATACACAGGTATTTGCAGTTAAGAAAGACGGTGGAATCAATTCCGTAGCAGATCTGGCTGGTAAGGTCGTTCTTGTACAGGCGGATTCCTCTGCTTTGACAGCATTAAAAGACGAAAGCAATGCAGATCTCGTAGCAAGCTTTGGAGAAATGATCGAAATTAAAGATTATGAATCCGCATTATTGGAACTTGAAGCAGGTTCTGCAGATGCAGTTGCTATGGATGAAGGTGTTGCAGCAGCAAAACAGAGCAAAAATGAAAATATTGCAATCCTTGATGATGTTATTTCCACAGAACAGTATGGTATCGGATTTAAACTTGGAAATGAAACACTTCGTGATCAGGTATGGGCAACCTTACTTGAGATGGAAGCGGATGGTACCGTTGATGAAATTGCTGAGAAATACTCCATCAACGTTGACAACATCTGTATCGGCAAATAATTAAAAACGTCGAGGGAGCGATCAGGGGTCGCTCCCTTTATTGCGTAGGGGGATAATTCATGACACTTATGGAAATTGTTCGACAGTTATCAGGAGGAATGGCGGTTACCATTGAAATTTTCGTTGTTACTCTTGTTACGTCGCTGATTCTTGGACTTGGACTGGCTTTGATCCGTATGTCCAAAGTTAAAATTCTTTCGACTTTAGCCAAAATATACATTTCAATCATGCGTGGTACACCGCTCATGCTCCAGCTTCTGGTCGTATATTTTGGACCGTATTTTATTTTTGGAATGGAATTATCAAAAGGATATCGCTTAAATGCGGTTCTGATCGGTTTTGCCATCAATTATGCGGCCTATTTTGCTGAAATTTATCGTGCAGGCATTTCCGCCATTCCGGAGGGGCAGTATGAGGCTGCAAAGCTGTTGGGATACAGCAAAACACAGACATTTACTTATATTATTATGCCACAGGTTGTAAAGCATATTATTCCGCCGGTGGCCAATGAAACGATCACTTTGGTTAAGGATACATCCCTTGCCTTTACATTGGCTGTAACAGAAATGTTCACCTTATCGAAACAGTTGGTGGCATCGGAATCATCCATGGTTCCTCTGGCTGTGGCAGGTGTGTTCTATTATATTTTCAATCTGATCGTTGCTGTAGCTTTTGATTATCTTGAAAAGAAAATGAGCTATTATCGTTAGGAGGATATGGGATGAGTTTGCTTGAAATGAATCATATTAAGAAGAGCTTTGGGAATCTCGAAGTGTTGAAAGACATATCCCTGACGGTAAATGAAGGCCAGGTTTTAAGTATCATCGGGCCTTCCGGTTCAGGAAAATCCACACTCTTGCGGTGTGCGACCATGCTTGAACATATTGATGACGGGGATATCATTTATCTTGGTGAGGCGGCAGCGAAGAGTGAAAACGGCAAAGCGGTTTATGCAAAATCTGCAGATCTGAAACGGATTCATGGATACTATGGACTGGTGTTCCAGAACTTTAATCTGTTCCCGCATTATTCTGTTATTAAAAATATTACAGATGCACCGCTGAGAGTACAGCATCGCAATAAAGAAGAAGTATTTGAGGAAGCGAAAGAACTGCTCCGCAAGATGGGACTTGAAGATAAAGCGGATGCCTATCCTTATCAGCTTTCCGGCGGTCAGCAGCAGCGTGTGTCCATTGCAAGAGCCCTGGCTATGAATCCGAAAATCCTTTTCTTTGATGAGCCGACATCGGCGTTGGATCCAGAACTTACAGGAGAAATTTTGAAGATTATTAAAAATCTGGCGGCTGAAAAAATGACGATGGTGATCGTTACGCATGAAATGAATTTTGCCCGCAATGTGTCGGATCATGTTATTTTCATGGATAAGGGTGTCATTGTTGAGGAAGGTGAACCGGAGAAAGTCTTTAATTCAGACAATCAGCGTATGAAGGAATTTTTGGGAAAATTTGAAGAATGATAAAAGAACTTATTCAAAAAGCAATTGCCCAGTTGGATTATGCCTATGCCCCATATTCGGAATTTAAAGTGGGTGCAGCTCTTTTGTGTGCCGATGGTACGATCTACACTGGCTGTAATATTGAAAATTCTGCCTTTGGACCGTCAAATTGTGCGGAACGGACGGCATTTTTTAAGGCGATCAGTGAAGGAAAACGGGATTTTAAAGCGATTACCATTGTTGGCGGTAAACATGGCGTTCTCAGTGATTATTGTTCACCTTGCGGTGTCTGCCGTCAGGTGATGATGGAATTTTGTGTGCCGGAAGATTTTAAGATTATTATGGCAAAAAGTGAGGAAGACTATCAGATATGCACGTTGGCAGAATTGATGCCTCGGGCATTTTCACCCAAAACACTTAGGGAGGGATGAGGATGGAACGGTTTAAGCGTATATTTGTGGTTGTTATTGATTCCCTTGGTATCGGTGCCATGGCAGATGCAGCCGAATACGGCGATGTGGGTGCCGACACCTTGGGGCATATTTCTGAAAAAGCAGATACATTTCAGATACCGAATCTGCAGAAATTGGGGATGGCAAATTTAAAGTCATTAAAACAGGTGAAACCGGTGGAAGTGCCGATGGGATATTATGCGGCTTTGAATGAGGCCAGTGCCAGCAAGGATACAATGACAGGTCATTGGGAAATGATGGGGCTGGAGGTAAAAACACCATTTAAGACGTTTACAGAAACGGGATTTCCGCCAGATCTGATCGCCGAACTGGAACGGCGTACTGGACATAAAGTTATTGGCAATAAGAGTGCCAGCGGCACAGAGATTCTGGAAGAGCTTGGCGAGGAAGAAATTGCAACCGGTCATATGATCGTCTATACTTCCGCTGATTCGGTTCTGCAGATCTGCGGCAATGAAGAAACCTTTGATCTCAAGGAGCTTTATCGCTGCTGTGAGATTGCCCGGGAATTGACGATGCGGGAAGAATGGAAGGTGGGAAGAGTCATTGCCAGACCTTATGTGGGTAAGAAACGGGGCGAATTTAAGCGGACGAGCAATCGGCATGACTATGCTTTGAAACCTTTTGCACCGACGGTGCTGAATGTGCTTAAAGATGGTGGATTCGATGTCCTTTCCGTCGGTAAGATTGTGGATATCTTTGCCGGTGAAGGCATTACCCACGCGGAACGATCAAAAAGTTCGGTTCATGGCATGGAGCAGACAATAGAGATTGCAAGTCAGGATTTTCATGGATTATGTTTTGTGAATCTGGTGGATTTTGATGCACTTTGGGGACACCGCAGAAATTCTCAGGGTTATCGGGAAGAACTGGAGCGGTTTGATGTAAAGCTTGGAGAGCTTTTACAAGAACTGACAGCAGATGATCTGCTGATGATTACAGCCGACCATGGAAATGATCCGACCTATAAGGGAACGGATCACACGCGGGAGCAGGTGCCGTTGATCCTCTATTCTCCTGCCTTTACAAGTAATGGTGACCTTGGGGCGTTTGAAACCTTCGGTGTGATCGGTGCAACGATTGCAGATAATTTTAATTTGGAAATGCCGGAAGGAACGATTGGATATTCGATTCTTGAAAAACTGAAATAAAAAGAAAAGAGACTATATGTGAGATACGTAAAAAACGGTTCATTCACATATAGTCTTTTTAATTAGCTTAATTCTTTAATTCGCTGAATGGTCATCTGCACCGCTCTATCGATGAAGAGCTGGAGTGGACCGGAAGACAGCATGGCAATGCGTGTGTTGCAGCTGTCAAATGGAATGAGGATGCGGAGAGCATCGCTTTTTCCAATAGCTGTTGCCATGGCCGGTGACAATTCACCGAGAATGGAGTCGGGCACGACAATGGCAACAACACCAACAATAATGTCTGCTTTTCCAACGTTCTTAACGATGGCATTCTCACCGGTAGCACCGTCAGTGGCTCCGGCACGAACCATGTTGGCAGTAGCAGCATAATTGGTTCCAAGGGCACGAATGATGACCGGAAGATCTGGAGGCAGTTCTTTTCTCAGGCTGTCAATATACTGACGGCCGATACCGCCGCCCTGACCATCCACGACGGTGATTAAAATATCTTTTTTCATCATAAGTGGGGCCTCCATTTTTACCAACGGCCAAATTCAGATAATTCAAGACCTTTGTTTTTGTCGAGAACTGTATTTACTGCCCATTCATGGATGAAGAGCAGTAAAGGATTGCCTTTAAGGTCTTTGATCCGTTTCATATCGGAAGTTCCGTTGATGCGAGCAACATCTGTATCCGGGCTTGTTACCCAGCGGATATATTCGTGTGGCATAGGATCCATACGGATTTCTACGCCGTATTCATTTTCAAGGCGGAACCGGAGAACGTCAAACTGGAGGACACCGACAACGCCGACAATGATCTCTTCCATACCGGTGTTATATTCCTGGAAAATCTGGATCGCACCTTCCTGAGCAATCTGGGTGACACCCTTGATAAACTGTTTACGTTTCATCGTATCGACCTGACGCACCTTACAGAAATGTTCCGGTGCGAAAGTCGGGATGCCTTCATAGGCAAAGACTTTTCCTGGAACGGAAATCGTATCACCGATGGAGAAGATACCCGGATCAAATACACCGATAATATCACCGGCATAGGCTTCGTCGAGAATCTTACGTTCCTGTGCCATCAGTTGCTGAGGCTGGGATAATTTTAATTTCTTTTTGCCCTGAACGTGGTAAACATCCATACCGGCTTCAAATTTACCGGAGCAGATACGCATGAAAGCGATTCGGTCACGATGGGCTTTATTCATATTTGCCTGAATCTTGAAGACAAAGGCGGAGAAATTTTTATCAAATGGATCGATGATACCGGCATCCGATTTACGAGGCAATGGATGGCTTGTCATCTCAAGGAAATAATTCAGGAAAATTTCGATACCGAAGTTTGTCAGAGCAGAACCGAAGAATACAGGTGTCTGTTTTCCATGGCTGACTTTTTCAATGTCAAATTCTGCACCGGCACCATCAAGGAGTTCAATGTCTTCCTGAAGTTTTTCAAAGAGTTCATCACCAACCATACCGAGAAGTTCTGGTGAATCAACGTCAAGATTTTCGGAGTCGACCTCCCGCTGACCATTACCGGATGATGTGAATGTGGTCACATGACGGGCACGACGATCGTAAACGCCGCGGAATTCCTTACCGGAACCGATTGGCCAGTTCATCGGACAGGTATTAATGCCGAGGACGGATTCAATTTCATCCATCAATTCAAACGGATCGTTAGCATCTCGGTCCATCTTATTAATAAAGGTAAAGATTGGAATATCTCTTAAAAGACATACCTTAAATAACTTTTTCGTCTGAGCCTCAACACCCTTGGAGGCATCGATGACCATTACGGCAGAATCGGCCGCCATCAGTGTACGGTAAGTATCTTCGGAGAAGTCCTGATGTCCAGGTGTATCCAGAATATTGATGCAGTATCCGTCATATTCGAACTGTAATACGGAAGAAGTAACGGAAATACCTCTCTGTTTCTCGATTTCCATCCAGTCGGAGACAGCGTGCTTTGCTGTCTTTTTACCTTTAACTGAACCGGCAAGATTAATTGCACCGCCATAAAGAAGGAACTTTTCAGTTAATGTTGTTTTACCAGCATCCGGATGGGAAATGATGGCAAAGGTTCTTCGTTTATTTATTTCTTGTTTAAAATCAGCCAAGGGAATACCTCCACAATTTGAATTTATCCTATAGTCACTAAATTTAAATTATAGCCCATAGCCAAATAAGGTGTCAATGTTTTTCACTTAAAATGGGTGTCTGTTCAAAGATAATTATTGATCTTAGAAATAGGAAATCCCCTCGGAATATGACAATGCCACAAGGCAAACATTTCCGAAGGGATTTTCCGTTATCTATCTTTGATCAAATGGTACATACGCTTTTTCTTCCATAATGCTCAGATAAGCCGGACGAATAATCTTATCTACATTAACCAGCTCTTCAATCCGGTGAGCACTCCATCCAACAATTCTGGCCATCGCAAAAATCGGTGTATATAATTCCAGCGGAATATCCAGCATACTGTACACAAAACCACTGTAAAAGTCCACGTTGGCACTGACACCTTTGTAGATTTTACGTTTGTCAGCAATAACCTCCGGTGCCAGACGTTCGACAGCCGAATAGATCTTGAAATCTTCATCTCTGCCCTTTTCCTTCGCCAGTCTCTCAACGAAACCTTTGAAAATACGGGCTCTTGGGTCGGATAAGGAATATACCGCATGACCCATACCGTAGATCAGACCTTTTTTATCAAAGGCATGTTTATCCAGTAACTTGCCCAGATATTCCCGGATCGCATCTTCATCATCCAGATCTTTGACTTCATTTTTCAGGTCTCGCATCATCTCAACAACCTTGATATTGGCACCGCCATGCTTTGGTCCTTTCAGAGAGGAGAGGGCTGCTGCCACAACTGAATAGGTATCTGAGCCTGCAGAAGATACAACGCGGGTTGTAAAGGTTGAATTGTTACCGCCGCCATGTTCCATATGCAGGACGAGAGCGATATCCAGTACCCGGGCTTCCAGTTCTGTATATTTTTTATCCGGACGGAGCATGAGCAAAATATTCTCTGCCGTTGAAAGTTTTTCATCCGGACGGTGAATATATAAGCTGTCGCCGCATTCATAATGATTATAGGCATGATAGCCATAGACCGCCATCATCGGCAGAACACTGATCAGCTGAAGGCATTGACGCAGCACGTTGCTGATCGAGTTGTCTGACATATTATCATCATAGGATGCCAGAGACAATACGCTCTTTGTCATAGAGTTCATAATATCCTTTGTCGGAGCTTTCATAATGACATCACGATTAAAGTTTTTCGGAAGGGTTCGGCTTGTGTTCAAAACCTGTTTAAACTCACCAAGCTCCGATGGGTTCGGAAGCTTACCGAACAATAAAAGATACGTAATTTCTTCATATCCGAATCGCTTCATGGAAAAGCCTTTAACCAGGTCAATAATACTGTAACCTCTGTACCAGAGCTTTCCATCACAAGGAGTCTTCACGCCATCGATGTAATCGAAGGCCGTAATCTTTGAAACAAGAGTCAATCCGGACAAAACACCGTTGCCGTTCTTATCTCTCAATCCACGTTTCACACCATACTTCTCATAATAATCTTCCGGAATGGAATCCATATTTTCGCAAAGTTTTCCATAAGTATCCGTATACTGTGCAAGACTCATCTTTTCGTTTAATTCCATTGGCAGCACCTCCAAATTTTTAATGCTTATTCAACCCGGCAGCCATTGCAGGTACTACAGTCACCGCAGCCGCCGCCCATAACAATGTTTTCTGTCAGATAATCAATCTGAATCTCATATTCCGCATAAGGAATATGCTTATCCTGGCCATCACTGTCCGTCACAAGCAATCCATCCTCCATAAACTGGATGCGTATTGGAGCAAGTACGTTTGCTCCGGTTCCTCTTGGGTCCGGATGCCACTGTGCCCCGATGCGAAGCTGTTCACCGTCTTTACTGCGGCAGATCAGACCAGTTCCGACAGTACGGAGTGCCTTGATTTTTCCATCTTCTGTCAGCTCCAGAGTAGGCAAATGTTCCTCATCCCTCAAAGGTGTATTATCATACGAAATGTAAAGGCCTGTTTCATGGGACACAAATACCGGTTCTTCCGGTTCGGCCGCTTTCACCATACCATTTTCGTAATACTCCACCTTTTTAGCCATAACTTCTCCGTAAGGAGTATCAATCTTCCGAATATTATCCATTTTAATACATACCTTTCATTTTTATTTTTCCTATTATAACACATTAAATTGGTGATGTGAACAATTGATTTTTTACATGTTCTATGCTAGAATTGTATGGATACTTACAATTTGCGGTTTATAGAAGGAGTTATATGTATGGGAATTGAAAGCCTGGGACTGGAAATTCGGGTTGTGTCCAACCTGATCTATAATAAAATGAACCAGTTGGCGATGGAAGCAGAGAACCTGACAGTGCATCAATGTCTGATTTTGCAATACCTTTCTCAACATTCTGAAAAACAGGTTGTTCAAAAGGACATTGAGGATTTGTTCTCTATTCGGCGTTCTACGGCAAATCAGATGCTTCGGACATTGGCAGATCGGGGGTATATCCAGCGGACAGTATCGCCGGAGGATTCCCGTAAACATATTCTGAGTGCGACAGAAAAAGGATTTGCTGCCAGTACCCATTTGACGCAGGATATGTACGGCTTTATGAAAAAACTTCATGGAGATATTCCTAAAGAAGAACTGGAGCAATTTGAAATGACACTTTACAAGCTGTGGCATAATATTGAATGATACAGCCGATTCATATGGCTGTATCATTTTGTACAAATTGTAAGCATACTTACAATTGGAAAGAGGTTAATTATGGACAAAAATCGTGAATTATTTGAAACTGCACCGATTCCGCGTGCTGTGGCGGCCATGGCGGTTCCGACCATTATAGCCATGATTGTCACAATGGTTTATAACATTGCGGATACATTTTTCATCGGACAAACCGGTAATGCATTGATGGTTTCCGCTGTGTCACTGACATCGCCAATCTTTACTATTTTCACTGCTTTTGGAAACTTGTTTGGTATTGGGGGAAGTACGGCTATTTCTCGGTTTATGGGTAGTGGAGAGCGGGAACGAACCAAACACTTTTCGTCTTTTTGTTTTTACAGTGTAATGGTGCTTGGAATCATTATGGGCGGTGGAATTCTGCTGGGAATGAATCCTGTTTTGAAACTTATGGGTGTAGATGAAAGCAATTATATCTTTGCCAAAGAGTATCTGTCTGTGATTGCAATGGGCTGTCCTTTTATTCTTTTTGCCGGGGCCTTCGGATCTATTGTCCGAAGTGAAGGTGCTGCCAAGGCCGCCATGGCAGGGAATATGATTGGAACAGTTTTGAATATTGTGCTTGATCCGATAATGATTCAGGGTATAGGCTTAGGAGTTACAGGTGCTGCTGTGGCAACCGTTTTGGGGAACATAGGTGCGTCTGTCTATTATCTCCTTTATTTTAAGATAAGCAATACACAGATTTCCATTCGCCTGAAAGATTTCCGTTTCCGCAGAACCGCTGTACAGGTGTTTTCTATTGGAGTCCCAACAGCACTGAACTCACTGCTTTCCACGCTGGCAACGATTCTGATGAACCGCATTATGGTGGGATATGGAACTGACCCTGTTGCAGCAATGGGCATTGCCATTAAAGTCAATACCATGGTAATTTTTATTGCTATGGGTCTGTGTAACGGTGTGCAGCCACTTCTGGCATACAATTATGGTTCTGGCAATCGGAAACGGCTTATGGGTGTATTCCGGTTTACCGCGATCGCCTCGGTTATAATTGGGACAATTTTGACGGCATCGTTGTATACTGTGCGGGAACCGTTGATACGTGCGTTTATGGATAACAATGCAATCGTCTCTTATGGTGCAAAAATGTTTGGTACTTTGCAGATGTCTTGTCCTATCATTGGATTAATGTTTCTTGGTACAAGCACATTGCAGGCATTTGGTAAGGGGTTACCTTCTTTATTGCTGTCCATTTGCAGACAGGGGCTGGTTTTCATTCCAATGCTGTATCTGTTCAATCATCTGTGGGGACTTTATGGTGCTGTATTTGCCCAGCCAATGGCAGATCTTGTGACAGTCATTCTGAGTATGTCGGTTTGTCTGATCATTATGCACCGAATGAATCGTGTAGAAAAGACATCAAAATAGAATTTGAGTATGAAATGCAATAAAAAAACAGCAGGGAAATTCACATTGGAAATCCCTGCTGTTATTATATTTAATAATTAATCGGCTGGATTAACGATAACAGCGATACCGTCAGGAATAACAGTGATCTTGCTGTCTTTTTTGCCAAGATATTCGTCTGCCATAGCGATGGCTTCGTCAAGACTGTGTGCATAGTCCATATGCATATCGCGGATCATCTGTTCTGGAGCATCTGTCACCATGATGATCTTGAATTTCAGAAGGAGACGGCAAAGGATCTGGGATTCCCACTGATCCGGAATCGTTTCTTCCTGAGGTGTTGCAAGGAACTGATCCATAATCTTCTGATTATCCGGTTCGTCTGCGAATACGCGGTAAAAGCTTTCGCCGCCATGGCCGTCATTACAACTGGAAGCCATGATGATTACACCGCCTGGGTTACATGTTGCTTCTGCAGCAGTCATACCCTTTACAGACTGATAAATATTCTGATCGAGAGGAGCTCCGCCGTTTGTTGTGATCGCAATATCAGATGGGATTGCTTTCACACCAGCAAGTTCATTCATGAAAGCACAGCCTTTTCTGTGTGCATTGTTCAGATGACCTGCGTAAGCTGCGATAACCTTCTTATCAGCATCAAGAAGAACATTGCAGATGAACTGAAGATTAACAGCTTCGGCTGCCCAGAGCATGTCTTTGTGCATCAGGTTGTCATCAAGGGAACCTGCGCGGGAATTCGGATCTGCGATGAACTTGGAGCAGTGGTTGGCAAGTACAGTTGTACGGCTGCAGACACCCGGAAGAACACTCTTACGTCCGCCGGAGAAACCTGCAAAGAAATGTGGCTCGATGAAACCTTCAGAAATAAGTAAATCTGCTTCAACAGCCAGTTTATTAACGATTAATTTACCGCCGGATGGAAGAAGACCCACATATGTAAGTTCGTCTTCGTTGCCGCTGTCATGGACAACGTATTTAATCTTTGGATGGTCAACCATCTCTTCGCCAAATTTGCTGATCAATTCGTCTCTTGTTGTCAGACGGTGGAAACCAGTAGCGATCAGGATAGTCAATGTGGCATCTGGATTACCGGCCTCAATCTCCTTCATGATTTCGGGAAGGATAACTTTACTTGGTACCGGACGTGTATGGTCACTGGCGATCAGGACAATATTCTTTTTGCCGACAACCAGATCTTTTAATCTTGGAGAATCCACTGGATTTTCAAGAGCATCGCGAACAAGTTCAGATTCGGACTTTTCTGCTTTAAACTCATGTGCATGAGATTCTAAAATTCCGGCAATTCTTTCTTCCGGAAGATTTAATTCAAGTTTTGTCTGTCCATAAGGTAATAAAATTTTTTTCATAGTGCCTCCTTTATCATCAAACGCATAATAATATAACTCATAAAACCCTTTTTAATGCGTATATTGGTATATTATACGGACCTTTTGTCAAATTGTCTATAAAAGTTAATATATTAACGAAAAAACTTATCTATTTTTCACAAATTGGTCCAACCAATTTTAATTTTCAATCAAATACAAAATCTATTTCTCCATATGTCAAAATAGATTAAAATGTGTTATTATTAAAAGAAAGTGCGAATGGGGGCGAGAAGATGCCGGGATTTATTATACATTTGGTGGAGGCGACACTGCTGCTGAAATACATGAAGAAACAACCGGATGCCGGATGGTGTCAGGAGTTTTTGCTTGGCAATCTTCTTCCGGATACGCGTCTCGGTGCGGAGAAGATGATCTCACATTTTTGGGCACCGGAGCATATGGATTATATTGCCAGAGCACCGAAACTGGAACGGTTTTTAGATAAGTACGGTCACAGACTGGATGAACCGGCCATATTGGGATATTATTCCCATTTGTATCTGGACGAACACTATGTGGACAGATACTGGCCAGAGATTCTCTGTTTTGAGGATAAGGAAGGACATCCGGAACCACGAAAGGCATTGATCGATCGGGTGGAATTGCGTGAAAAGGGAATGAAGATTCCTTTTGATCAGTTTTTTACTTCGGAATATTATTATGGTGATTATACTCGGAGCAATCACTGGTTTGTTGAGCGTTACGATATCCATCCGCCGAAATTTAAGTCGTTGAATGTGGGGATGGAAGAAGTGGATCCGGAAAAACTCCATTGTGTGTTGGATGAGCTGGCCTGCATATGCCGAAAAGGTAAAATAGGCGATGAGAAAGAGATGAAGGTCTTTGAACCGGAAAGCCTGGATGAATTTATCCAGAGGACGGCAAAGACATTTTATGAAGAGATGGCCCGATCAGGGGATATATAAAATAGAGAGCAGTTAGGGAGAGACAGGGAAGATGATATATAGCAATGTTTTAGAAGCGATGGGGCATACCCCTTTGATTCGTTTAAATCGAATGAATGCACCGGAGAATGCGGAAGTTCTGGTAAAATTTGAAGGACTCAATGTGGGCGGTTCCATCAAAACACGAACAGCCTTTAATATGATCGAGGATGCAAAAAGACGGGGACTGATCCATGATGACACGATCATTGTGGAGCCGACAAGCGGCAATCAGGGGATTGGTCTGGCATTGATCGGAGCTGTTCAGGGATATAAGACGGTGATCTTTATGCCGGATTCGGTCAGCGAGGAACGCCGAAAGCTGGTTCAGCATTATGGTGCAGAAGTGCGTCTTGTCCATGATGCGGGCAATATTGGCGATTGTATTGATGAGTGTCTGCGTCAGGCATTGGAGATGGCTAAGGAAGACGATCGGGTTTTTGTTCCCCAGCAGTTCGAGAATCCTGCCAATCCTGAATCAAAAGATTTATGACGATATTTATGTGGTTACCGATGAAGAAGCCATTCAGACTGCTAAAGATCTGGCTCGTCTGGAAGGCCTGATGTGTGGAATTTCCAGTGGAACCAATGTGGCAGCAGCCTTAAAGCTGGCGAAAAAACTGGGAAAAGGAAAAACTGTTGTGACCGTACTGCCGGATACAGCAGAGCGTTATTTTTCCACACCGTTATTTGAAGAATAGAGGGAAATATGGATTCATACAACCAGCTGAATGAAGTATTGGTACATTTGTTTAATCATACGCTGAAAATTGAGGAAAACTCCCTGATTCGGGATGAGTTTAAAGAGATTTCAATCAATGATATGCATATCATAGATGCCATTGGAAATGGGAAACCAAAAAACATGTCTTCGATTGCAAAGCTTGTCGGGGTTACTGTGGGAACACTGACCATTGCCATGAATAACCTTGTGAAAAAAGGCTATGTAGTGCGAACTCGAAGCGAAGAGGATCGGCGTGTTGTGCTGATCTCTCTGTCGGACAAAGGCAAAAAGGCATATGAGCGTCATGCTCATTTTCATCTGGAGATGGTGAAAGCGATGCGTGAGGGGCTGGATGAAGAGCAGTGCCAAGTGCTTATGAAGGCCATGAAGAATTTAAGAGAACATTTGAAAACCGTATAATATAGGACAGCAAATCCGCTTGAATGTAAAAATTCAGCGGATTTTTTTTACGCGGAGTTAAATATTTTTTTACAAACAGACTGCTCTGGATTTTACAATTCATTGTTAAATTCAAAATATGCAATTGCAAAACCAATATTTTTTAACGGAGGAATCCAGAATGAAAAGATTATTTACAGGATTAATGGCAGCCAGTATGGCAGTGACATCTTTGGTTGGCTGCAGTACATCCAATGCAGCATCCGAAACGGCAGCGGCTGCAGTTGAAACAAAAGCAGCGGTTGAAACATCCGTCGCAGAAGAAGGAACAGCACCAAAATATGTATTCTTATTTATCGGAGACGGTATGAGTTATCCGCAGATCCAGTCAACTTCGGATTATCTGGGTGCTTTGAATGACGAAGATTATTTTATGGCTCAGCCAAGCTTAGAAGACAATGAGGGAGCCATTTTAGATGGACCAGAGTATTTGAACTTTATGAATTTTGAAACCGCAGGTTCTGCAGTTACTTATGACAGCAACTCCTTTGCTCCAGACTCTGCATCCACAGCTACATCCATTTCCACTGGAAATAAAACCTATTCCGGTTCGATCAACGTGGATGAAACAGGAACTGTGAGCTACGAGACAATTACAGAAAAAGTACATGAACAGTTGGGCATGAAGGTGGGTGTTATCTCATCCGTTAACCTGAACCATGCAACACCGGCTGCATTCTATGCACATCAGGCAAGCCGTTCCAGCTATTATGATATTGGTCTGGAAATGATCGACTCCGGCTTTGAGTATTTTGCTGGCGGCGGTCTGTTAAAACCGGATGGACATGACAAGGATAATCCTTCCGAGAATTTATATGATCTTGCAGAGGCAGCAGGTTATAAAGTTACAAAGACTCAGGCGGATGCCGAAACTGTCACAGCAGATGACGAAAAAGTAATCTTAATTGATGAAAATCTGGCAGATTCCAGTGCCATGGCTTATGAGCTTGACCGTACAGAAGATATGTGGGCTTTAGCAGATTATGTCGAAAAAGGTATTGAAGTTCTCGATAATGAAAATGGATTCTTTATGATGTGTGAAGGCGGTAAGATCGACTGGGCATGTCATGCCAATGATGCAGCATCCACTATTCATGATACAGAAGCTCTCGCAGATGCAGTTCAGGTTGCCATTGACTTCGCAAAAGACCATGCAGATGAAACACTTATCTTAGTTACAGGTGACCATGAAACTGGTGGTTTGACAATTGGTTTTGCAGGAACAGATTACGATACTTATTTAACTTTACTGGAAAGCCAGAAAATTTCCTTTGCCAAATATGACAGTGATTATGTAGCTGCTTACAAAGAAAATAAAACTTCTTTTGAAGATGTGTTAAAGGATATCGAAACATTGTTCGGATTAAAACAGTCTGGAGATGAAGGTGACAAGCTTGTCCTTACCGAGTATGAATTGGATCAGTTAAAGACAGCTTACGAAAAGAGCATCAATGAAACAGAAACAGGTTATGCAGAGCAGGCAGAATATGTGATGTACGGTACATATGAACCACTGACAGTGACGATCACACATATTTTGAATAATAAATCCGGTGTATCCTTTACATCCTATTCGCATACAGGTTTACCGGTAGCCGTTCTTGCTGACGGTGTGAACGCAGAAGTATTTGACGGATATTACGATAATACAGAAATTTACAATAAACTGGCAGATATGCTTTGCGTTCAGTAACATAAAAAAATCCGGAGGTCCGCCGTAGATGTGACGGCGGACTTTTGGGTGTAAGGAGAAATGTATCATGAAAACACTGCGTTATCAGTCGCCGCTTATTGTGTGTATTTTACTGATTCTTATATTGCTGAAATTACCGACAGGATTTGAGGGGGCGGTAACTTATCAGGAGGCAGAGCGATGTGTCGCAACAGTTACGTCGGTGGACAATTCATCTATTGTTGATACCGGCCTTGTACGTTCCGGTGAGCAGAGGTGCGTGTTGAAAATTGAGGACGGAAAATTTAAAGATCAGACAGTCACAGGTGTTAATATGCTCCGGGGATCTTTGGAGCAGGACAAGTTATTTTCGGAAGGCGATCGGGCATTGGTGGTCGTAAGTTATCAAGGGGAAACGGTTTCCAATGTGACGATGATCGATCATTATCGAATTCCCGGAGAATTAGTGATGGCGGGCATGTTTGTACTTTTTCTTATATTTTTTGCGGGACGTACCGGCGTACGGGCAGTTTTTTCCTTTATCCTGACGATCGTGGCCATATGGAAACTCCTTACACCGATGTATTTGAAAGGGTGGAATCCCATCTGGGCGGGACTTGCAGTTCTCATGCTGCTGACGATCATTATTATTGCTATGGTTTACGGATTCGACCGGCGGTGTGCATCTGCCGTCAGCGGAGCATTTTTGGGAATTTTGGTGACATGTGTATTGGGGATATTATTTACGGATATGTTTAAGATTCATGGAGCGGTCATGTCTTATTCGGAAAGCCTGCTTTATTCGGGGTATCAGGATCTGAATCTGACACAAATTTTTATGGCATCGATTTTTCTTGGTTCTTCCGGGGCGGTTATGGATCTGGCGGTGGATATCACATCGGCAGTGTATGAAGTGGTTGAGAAAAGGCCGGATATCAGCAGACGGGAGGCTGTCCGATCAGGAATGAACGTGGGGCGGGCAGCCATGGGAACGATGACGACGACGCTGCTGCTGGCATATTCCGGTGGATACATTGCTCTGCTTATGGTATTTATGGCACAGGGGACACCGTTGACCCATCTGTTTAACTATAAATATGTGGCAGCAGAGCTGATCCATACGGTGATCGGATCCTTTGGACTTGTGTTGGTTGCTCCGTTTACAGCCTTGTGTGCGGGGGTACTGCTGGCTGGGCGAAAGGGAGCGGATGTTAGTCTTCCACAATCGGTGGAATAAACGACTGGTTCTCATCAGCGGTAGCGTAGCCGCAATAATGTCGAAATTTGCGATATTTGATAGTTGTGAAATATGGTAGGAATTTATAATATTGTTATATTGGGATATGATTCATATAACTTGTTAAAATATCGGGAGAATGGTGTTGTGATATCGGAATAGATGCGGACAAATTGGGGATATCGTTTGGCTAAATTGACAAAAGTAATGAAAAAATTAAAAACAAGAGATAATCAAAGCGTGGCAAACTGTCACGCTTTAAAAATGAAATCTAAAAAAATGTCTATTGAGAGGCATTTTAAGTTATATTATAATATGATTTAAGAAAACAAAGAGCCGGTTTAGCAATACAGATATTAATGATCATGCAAAAGGAGTGAAGCATAATGCCAGATTTCATTTCAAAAGTATATATAGAATCTTTTCGAGGCATAAAAGCATTGGAATTAAATGATTTATTACCGATCAATATTTTGACAGGTGATAATAATAATGGGAAGACCAGTGTTTTGGAAGTGTTGCAAAGTCTAGAAAATCCAGGTGATTTTCGTTTGTGGCGTTCTTTAATAAGAAAGGAATCGAGAATAACATCAAGCCTTGGGCTGTCTTTTTATGAAGGATTTTATGATTTGTTTGATATTAATTCCTCTCAGAAGAAGGTGGATTATACAGTTGAGGTTAACGGAGTAAAGAACCATGTGGTGTTTTCTGCGAATGAGATAGAAGAAGAAATGACCGAAGAGGAGTTTTTGGATTTACAAGGAGTCTATGTGTCAAAAGAAGAGAAAGAAAACATGTCTGAAAATGTACAGATTGTTTCTAAATTAGAGATGAAGATAGAATTAAATAATGAAATAATAGAAACAGATCATCTTTATGAGGGACAAAGACGTTATATGCCGAAATCTCCCAGAACCTTGGACGGGCATGAAAGAAAAATTATATATATTTCCCCAACACGTCATGCAGAGGGAGATGTTTTCTTGAGTGAAGTGCTGAACAATCCAGAATTGTATGAACAGATGCTGTTGGTTTTAAAAGAATTTGATGAAGATATTATTAGTATCAACTACGATTATGATAAAAAACGTGCAGCAGGAAGAGGTGTGTATAAAATATTATCTAAATCTCATAAAAAAGCATTACCGTTGAATGTTTATGGAGATGGAATGAAAAAAGCTGTTTTAATGATGAGTGCAGTGATCGCGGCTAAAGATGGTATTTTATTATTGGATGAATTTGAAACAGCAATCCACACGTCAGCTATGGATAAAGTGTTTAAATGGATTTTAGAAACTTGTATGAAATTAAATGTTCAGGTATTTTTAACATCCCATAGTAAAGAAGCAATTGATAAAATTTTAAAATGTTCACCGGATTTGACAGATAAAATTGCATTGTATACGTTGTATAAAGATGATGAGGGAACTTCTGTTAGACGATTGACAGGGAGAAAAGCAATCGAAGTTCAGGATGAGATGGGATTGGAGTTGCGATAAATGAAGAGTATTATTTTGTGTGAAGGTTCTACGGACTTTGCTTTGCTGCAATATTATATGCGAACTGCAAATGGTTGGTTGGATGGAAATGTGACAGGCAACACTTTTGACGGCAAATTAAAAACAAGTCGGATATTGAAACGAAATACAGATAGTCTTCAAGTGGGTGGCTGTGGCGGTTGCCATCGAATTATTCCAGCTTTTGAATATATTTTGGAGGTCAATAGTTTTTCAGTTGGGACAGAAGGATTTGACAGGATTGTCATGATCACTGACAGAGATGAAGTGGAGACGGAATCAGAATTTATAGAAAATGTGAAAAATAAGTTAGCTATAAACAATGTACAGGCAAAAGATGAAGTTGATAATAATAAATGGGTGAAATGTGAATATATTAATGGGCAGGGGAAAAAACGTACAGTTCAAATTTTAGTACTGATTGTCCCGTTTGAAGAAACTGGTGCAATGGAAACATTTTTATTAAATGCGATTGCTCAGGACAATTCATATGATGCGAATATTATCAATGAATGCAATAATTTCGTAAGTTCAGTTGATGTGGAAAAAAGATATTTAACGCAGCGACGATACATAACAAAAGCGAAATTTGATGTTTATTTTTCCATAAGAACTCCCGTAGGACAGTTCGTGGAAAGACAAAATATCCTAAAAAATGTTGCATGGGAAAAATACACACTAATACAGAGTAGTTTTGAAAAATTGAAAGATTTGTCAAGTGAATAGAAAAGGCAGTCGGCGGGGAAAACAATTCCCTGTCGACTGCTGTTTTTGTTTCTCTTATTTACTCCAATGCCATTCCGAACTGTTGGCTCCGATTTCAAAATGATATTTCACAATTCCGAGATCCGTCTTTGCATAGAATCCCATACCGGCTTTGGCTGTAACCTCATTCTGGTTCAGTGTCAGCGTGAATTTTTGCTGATTCATGGCCGTAGGTGCGAGAAGTGCGGCCTCCACACCGTTTTTGAACCATTCCGGCGAGTTGGCTGTAACGTTGGAAACAGCAGAAATGGCTTTGGATTTGTGGGCAACACCAGTGGTTTTGCCGTAACCGATGGCGATGACAACGGTGAGTTTTTCACCGGCATCCAACGTGAATGTACCAGGGATCTTTTTGTAGGTCATAGCTACCCAACAGGAATTCAGGCCGAGAGACTGGGCTTTTAAGACAAGTCGTTCGCCGTAATAACCACATTTCTCTTCAAGATCTGGACTTTTTTTGCCAATCAGAGCGATATAATTGGTCACGCCGCTGAATTTTCCGTAATGTGCCATAAAGCTGTCGAAGGCTTTTGGTTCGTTTGTGATGAGCTGAATATGCAGATTGCCTTCTTTGTTGCAGTCGTCTATTTCGTCCTGAAGAACTGCCAGCAATTCATCAGCAATCGGCTCGTTTTTGTAAGAACGGACACTATGACGTTCTTTCATTGCAGTAATCATATCCATAAAAAAGACTCCTTTTTCATATTTTTATACAGTGTATCATTGAAAGAACAACTCACGATAAACTATTTTTATTTTTTTCGAGTTTTTTGAAAAGTCGTGCCAGTACAATTATGGCGGCTGCGGCTAAGATCACTTCGGCGGTAAACTGTGCATAAGCAAGACCGTAAAGTGGGAACAGTCGGTTCAAAATGTAGAGTGCCGGTATTTCCAGTACGATCTTTCGGAGAATGGCAAAGATCAGAGCATCCTTTCCAAGACCACAGGATTGGAAGACACCAACGCCG